>JBDRQK010000355.1:0-11710 GCA_043826315.1 Chloroflexota bacterium | reverse complement strand
GCTGGCATGACTGGTACTGCCTTGACAGAAGCGGAGGAGTTTTCAGAGATCTACAAATTGGAAGTCCTTCCTATTCCCACAAACCTGGAATACCAGGTTGCCACCAACAATGCCGATCTTGTGGAAGTGCAGGCTCAGGACGAATTTAATTATAAATATACCTGTTATGCCCGAGAAGATGATCCCACCTCTACGCCGGTTTTCTGGAAGCGCAAGGATTACCCGGATGTAATCTACCGTACCGCTGAAGCTAAGATGAGGGCACTGGTGCTCGAGATCATTACATACAACATCAAGGGCCGACCCTTATTGGTGGGAACTACTTCAGTGGAAGGCTCAGATCGCCTATCCAACCGCCTTCGGGCTGAACCTGTGCGGCGCCTTTTGCAAATCTATCTGGTTCGAAAGACCTGGTTAAAAGCCAACGATCGGGAGGAAGATGGGAGATTGATCTCGGAGCTTGCAGATTTTAACAAGCCACTTGAAAAGATCCAGCCCAATGATCTACGCCCAATGTACCGTGAGCTGGGACTCTCTGTAAATCTTGAAGAGCCTGCTAATATTGGTCTTCTTATTGAGTATCTGAATTTGTCCCCCGAAGATGAGCCTCGACTGAAAACGATCCTGCAAGGAGGTATTTCCAATCAGGTTTTGAATGCCCGAAAACATACAGAAGAAAGCCAGGTGATCGCCGGAGCTGGTGCTTTTGGTTCCGTAACCATTGCCACAAACATGGCTGGTCGTGGTGTTGATATTAAGTTAGGTGGTGAGATTGCCGAAGAAGTCCTGAGCATCGTTCACCGTGTCCTTCGAAAGGCAGGTTATAACGAACCATACGAAATGTCTTTGGAAGAACGTCGTCAGGAATTGCTCAAACTTGATGCAGCCTCATTTGGTATTTATGAAACAGAGATTAACTATTTCCTTCAATATTTTGAGGATATGGAAAAAGTTCGTTCTCTGGGGGGATTGCATGTACTCGGCTCTGAGCGCCATGAATCGCGCCGGATCGATAACCAATTGCGGGGTCGTGCAGGTCGTCAGGGCGATCCTGGTTCTTCACGATTTTATCTCTCCCTGGAAGATGACCTGATGCGTATGTTTGGTGGAGAACAGGTCAAGAATATGATGGAGCGTTTGCACATCGATGATGCTTATCCACTCGAACACCGCATGGTCACCGGCATTATCGAACAATCCCAGCACAGGGTGGAGGGTGCGAATTTTGATGTCCGCAAGCATTTATTGGAATATGATGATGTCCTCAATGCTCAACGTATGCGCATCTATTCCCAGCGTGACCGGGTCTTTGAAAAAGATGACCTGAACGAAGATGTGGATGAATTGCTTAACGGAGAAATTCAACAGCGAGTGCCAGCTGCCCTGATGGATGAGGAAGGTCCCTGGCGTTTATTGGCATGGCTGGATCAAATTCAGCCATTCATAACCTATTCGAATGAAATCTTCCCATCTTTTTCATACCAATTGCTTTTGAATGAACTCGAAAATTCCGGGCAAGACCTGCGAACATCCGTTTTGGAGATGACCAGACTTGCCATTGATCTCGAACAGGAACATATTCTCACAGCCACCCAGGATCTGGCAGATCGTACCGGTGAAAGCCTGGAAAAACAAGTAAAAGAACGCACCGACATCCTGGATACTTTCTTTGATGCGATTACTGACAATGAAGACGAAACACCCCGTCGTGCCCAGGAAATCTTGGATGAGATCTCCGGGTTGGCACGTTTACCAATTCGACTCACTTCTGAACAGATGCGAACATTAACAGAAGAGCCGATTGAACTTCAAGACACTATTCAGATCCAAGTGGAAAATTTTTTAACAGATATCACCATCACGCGCTTACTGGGTGCCATTGAAAATCGCTTGGGAGATCCGTTGAATCTGGAAAAATCCAGCTTACAAGATCAGGATTGGGATGAAATTGTTTTCCAGGTTATGCAAGCTATGCATACCAATCTTGAAAAACGCAAAGAGAATCTTGTGGGTGAGAACGGTCTTGTTGTGCGTGATTTGGATGGTATTCTCCAACGATCGGAGACCCTGGATGATAGTGGGAGAATTCGATTGCTAAATACAATCGCTCAGGGTCGCAGGACTGCTTTTGATAATAAAACCCATCGCCAGGTTCAACAAATCACAGTTCGTTTTAGCTATCTTTACCTGGCTGCAAAATTACTTGAAAATATAGAGCCGGATCAAGTAATTGATGATGTCATGGAGCATCTGGAAGAGGCACGAGACATCATTCGCCGCACTTGGGGCGAGAGTGAGTGGCTTCGTCTCACACAGAACCAGAATGTAACCAGATTGATAGATTTACCGCAAATTGCCACGGCGGTCAATTTGCCGGATGGCATTGATTTTCCCGAAGATCGCATGAACCTGCCCCTGCCAGAGCTGAAAGAAGATGAGCGACTGGTGGTTGTGGATGAATTGGGTAAGCGCATACAAACCCAGATCTATCGCCAGATATTATTAGGTGCCATATCAGAATTGTGGGTGGATTACCTGACGAGGGTGGAATCCTTACGTATTTCGATTGGCCTGGAAGCGTATGCACAACGTGATCCACTGGTACAATACAAAGGACAAGCTTCACAATTATTCCAGACTTTATTGGGAGACATCCGTTCTGCTGTGATCAGCCGAATTTTCTTATACACTCCACGCACGCAGAGTTCCCTGCAAAATGAAACAAGCGCTGAAGCACCCCCCGAAAGCCAGATCGCTAAAGCTGGCCGTAAGAAAAAAAGACGCAGACATTGATTTGAAGAATTTGCAAATTCCTGACTGTATAAGGCAATTTCCATGTTGGATTTGAATCGCCGCTTTGAAGAGTCCATCCAATTGAAAAATTCTGTTTATAAAGCTGACAATTGTCGGATTGATCTTTATCATGGATTCGAACGATCCCAACTTTCGCAGATCACGCTTGGTGATGAATGTCAATTGGCTTATGAAACCTTCCAGAAAAGCCAGGTTGACCTATAACAAGAATTTGCCACGCTCAGGATTCCTTGCTTCTTGTTGAACAGTGTCAGGTTTTTATTAATAATGATCAATAAAGGGAACAATACCTGCTGAATCATGACAAGTAGTTAGTGAGTGTTTCCTTAGCCTATGTATCTTCCTCGCTTATGCCGGGATTGATATGTAAATCAATTATGGAGTTGGTAAGAAGTCGTTGAAGTCTTGGTGAGTTTTCTTGTTTCCTGGTTACCACCAAACTCCTGAAGTAAGCAGTACGAATTGATCGAATCAAAAATTATTACTGATTGCTGTTAGGGCGTTTGCGAGAGTGTACTGCACAGACAAACCCAATTTTTTTCGGAAAAACAAGAACTAACATTAGAAATAACTACAATTAAGTAAAACGGAGACCGCATGGCAGAAGATTATTTCAAATCCCGTGATTCATTGACCACCAAACAAGGAAGATTTACGATTTATCGATTGGATGCCCTGGAAAAAGCAGGTTTGACAACTATTCAACACTTACCTTACTCCATCCGCATAATGCTTGAGGCTGCTATAAGACAATGCGATGATAAAAACATCACTCAAGATGATGTCAAAAATATCGCTGCATGGAAACCGGTTGATCCAGATCGCCCAGGCATCCCATTCCTGCCAGCTCGAGTGATCATGCAGGATTTTACCGGTGTTCCGGCTATCGTAGATCTGGCAGCCATGCGCTCAGCAGTTGCCCGACTGGGCGGTGATCCAAAGAAAGTCAATCCGGTCGTTCAGGTGGATCTAGTGATCGATCACTCAATTCAAGTTGATTTTTTTGCTACCAGTGATTCGTTACAGCGCAATACAGAAATGGAATTTCAGCGCAATCGGGAACGTTATGAATTCCTCAAGTGGGGACAAGAATCCTTTGATAATTTTCGCGTAGTTCCTCCAGCAACCGGTATCGTCCATCAAGTAAATCTGGAATTTCTAGCCAAAGTGGTCCTGTCAAAAAAAGAAGGCAAAGATACAGTTCTTTATCCTGATACATTGGTGGGAACTGATTCACATACGACCATGATCAATGGATTGGGGGTGGTTGGTTGGGGTGTTGGTGGCATTGAGGCAGAAGCAGTCATGCTCGGCCAACCCATGGATATGCTCCTACCAGATGTAGTTGGCTTTAAACTTATAGGTCGTTTAAAGAACGGTATTACTTCTACCGATCTTGTTTTGACCATCACACAGATGCTACGGTCGAAGGGAGTGGTTGGGAAATTTGTAGAATTCTTTGGCCCGGGATTGAGATCTCTTTCGCTTCCTGATCGTGCTACCATCGCCAACATGGCGCCTGAATACGGTGCTACTATGGGATTCTTCCCAGTGGATAATGAAACCCTGAATTATATGCGTTTGACCGGTCGCCCGGAAAAACTGATCAAATTAACTGAAACTTATTGTGATGTGCAGGATCTCTTCCTGAATGAAAACAGCCCTGACCCGGTCTATACAGATACAATGGTATTGGATTTAGATTCAGTGCAAACATGCCTGGCGGGACCCAAAAGACCACAAGATCGGGTCAACTTGCCTGATATGAAAAAAACATTTCAGCTGGCGCTAATCTCACCCATCAAGGAGCGAGGTTTTGAATTAAAACCAGAAGAATTGGATCGCAAAGCCATTGTTGGTACCAATGGAGGCTCTTATGAGATCGGTCATGGAGCTGTAGTAATCGCTGCAATCACCTCCTGTACCAATACTTCCAACCCTTACGTGATGATCGCGGCTGGTTTGGTGGCTAAAAAAGCCTTGGAACTCGGTTTAACAGTCAAACCACAAGTCAAGACTAGTTTTGCACCTGGCTCACGAGTGGTTACCGAATACTTGAAGAATGCAAAACTTATCGAACCTCTTGCCAAACTTGGATTCAACCTGGTTGGATACGGCTGTACTACCTGCATAGGTAATTCTGGTCCACTACCAGGTGAAGTTGCAAAGGCTATTGGCAAGGTAGATATCGTAACAGCAGCCGTAATATCTGGAAATAGGAACTTTGAAGGACGTGTGCATCCTCAGGTTAAAGCCAATTACCTGGCTTCGCCGCCATTGGTTGTGGCTTATGCGCTTGCTGGAACTGTGAATATTGACCTTGAAAAAGAACCACTTGGCATTGGAAAGAATGGTCAACCTGTTTATCTGAAAGATATTTGGCCAACATCCTTGGAGGTTCTGGATAGTGTAATCACGAAAGTAAATGCAAGCATGTTTGTCCACAAATATCGGGATGTCTTTGAAGGAAGCGATATGTGGAAAGATATCCATATCACTTCAGGGGATTTGTATGCCTGGAATGAAGCCTCAACTTACATCCAGCATCCTCCTTTCTTCCAGGACCTGAAATTGGAAGTCCCTCATGTCAGTGACATCAAAGGTGCACGTGTCCTGGTCAAGTTGCGTGATTCCATTACAACAGATCATATATCACCTGCAGGCAACATTGCCAGCAGCAGCCCGGCAGGAATTTACCTGCAGGAGCAAGGAGTGGCGATACGCGATTTCAATTCATATGGATCACGCCGCGGCAATGACCGAGTTATGACACGCGGTACCTTTGCCAACATTCGCTTAAAGAACCAATTGGTACCTGGGGTTGAAGGTGGAGTTACCCACTTCTTTGGTAAAGCTGAAAAAGACACCAGTATTTATGAAGCTGCCATGCAATATGCAGCGTTGGGCATTCCAACCATAGTTTTGGCTGGCAAGGAATATGGCACCGGTTCCAGCCGGGATTGGGCAGCCAAAGGTACTCTTCTTATGGGTGTAAAAGCGGTCATTGCCGAATCTTTTGAACGCATTCATCGTTCCAACCTGGTTGGCATGGGTGTGCTACCGCTTCAATTTGAAGCTGGCCAAACCGCAGAAAGTTTGGGTTTATTGGGGGATGAAATTTTCGACATTAGCGGTTTAAGCGACACCATGCTTCCACAAAGCCTTGTGACGGTAACAGCCTGGAAAATAAATGGTCAAAGCCTCCAGTTTAAAGCCAAATTAATGCTTAACACACCGGTTGAAGTTGAATATTATCGCAACGGAGGAATCCTGCATACAGTGCTGAGAAACATGATTAAGTAAAGCCTGAATAATTCTATTTCTTGTGCTTTATTCTATAAAGTATATTGAAAACCAATAATACTGATCTTTAAATCGTGTCTTGTTTCCAAACCTGCCCCCTATTCGGAATTGGAATGACAAATATATCAATGTATTCAATGGTTAAATTCTTGAAATCCGATCAATTCATTCACAATTATCTCATCCCGATCCTCTTAGAGATATACGCTGATGTTCATGGATGCGCACTGTTCTTAAAGGAATCATTCATTTTAGAGTATAATAATTTGGTTAATATCAAAACAAGGAGAGCTTACCTACATGAGTAACATAAAAGAAGTTTTGGTTTCCCCTTATGGTGGAAAACTGGTCAATTTGCTTCAAACTGGAGAGAAACGTTTAGAACTGATCGAACAGGCAAATCATTACCCGTCCATACAATTATCAGCACGCGCCTTGCACGATCTGGAATTACTAGCCAGTGGTGGATTTTCTCCATTGAATCGTTTCATGGGCAATAGTGATTATCAACGCGTCCTTACAGAGATGCGCCTTGAAAATGGCGCCCTTTTTCCTATCCCCATCACGCTGACAGTTAATAAGACAGAATTACCCACACATACGGAGTGGGTTGCCTTGCGCGATTCGCGTAATAACCTGATCGCTGTGATGCGCATGGAAGAGATCTTCACCTGGGATCCTTTGCGAGAAGCCCGACTGGTTCTGGGTACCACCGATAATCGCCACCCAATGGTTTCGGAGATGGACCGCTGGGGAGACCTTTGTATTTCAGGCGAACTAAAAGTCTTGAACATGCCGATATATTTTGATTTTAGAGATATTCGTCATACTCCAGCCCAAGTGCGTAAATTGCTTGAAGCAAAAGGATATGCCAACGTTGTGGCTTTCCAAACCCGCAACCCGATGCACCGTATTCATGAAGAACTCACCAAGCGCGCAGCTGAAGAGATCGGTGGCAGCCTGTTGATTCACCCAGTGGTGGGTTTGACCAAACCGGGAGATGTGGACCATTACACGCGGGTACGTGTTTATAAAGCTTTATATGAAAATTATTATGATTCGGATCGAACAGTTCTCAGCCTGTTGCCGTTAGCCATGCGAATGGCAGGACCACGCGAGGCTGTCTGGCACGCCATGGTACGACGAAACTATGGTGCCAACCACTTCATCGTTGGTCGCGATCATGCCGGTCCCGGGAATGATAGCGCTGGAAAACCATTCTATGGTCCATACGAAGCCCAGGATATGATGAGCCAGTATGAATCCGAGATAGGTGTAAAGATGGTGCCTTTTAAGATGCTGGTTTACCTTCCGGACGAAAAGGTTTACGTTGAGGAAGATAATATTCCGCAAGGTGCCAAAGTGGCAAATATCTCTGGCACACAAGTGCGGGATGATTATCTGGCTAAAGGTAAATTGCTGCCTGAATGGTTTACCCGCAAAGAGACCGCTGAGATCCTTGCTGAGGTCCATCCACCTAAAAACAAGCAGGGTGTCTGTCTTTGGTTTACCGGTCTGAGTGGTTGCGGAAAATCTACAATTGCGGAAGCACTTATGCCCATGTTGATGGAGCACGGCAGACAGGCGACTGTATTGGACGGGGATGTGGTCCGTACGCACCTCTCCAAAGGCTTAGGTTTCAGCAAGGAAGATCGTGATACAAATATTTTACGTATTGGTTTTGTAGCTGGCGAGATCACCCGGCACAATGGTACAGTAGTCTGTGCAGCCATCAGTCCTTATCGATCCACGCGCAATGAAGCACGCAAGATGGCAGGATCCGATCAGTTCGTAGAGATATGGGTCAACACTCCCCTTGAGATCTGCGAACAGCGTGATATTAAAGGCTTGTATGCCAAGGCTCGTCGCGGTGAATTGAAGGGTTTCACCGGGATCGATGATCCTTATGAAGAGCCAATCAACCCTGAGCTTGTACTTAGCACGGTTGAAACCAACCCAGAAGAGAATGCAAGGATGATCGTGGCATTTCTGCAAGAGCGCGGTTTTATTTAAGCATAGAACCTTTCAATCATTAATAAAACATGATTAAGCTGAAGTATGATTGATCTTACCAATTCATCCTGGGGTGATTCCTCATGTTCACTGCCAGGAGAAACCACATGTTGCAAGTGAGGGATAATTGAGTATTGCAATAATATCGATTTTGGCAGGATTTGTAGTTGGAATCCTGATCGGGATGACAGGTATGGGTGGTGGAGCCATCATGACCCCATTTCTCATCCTGGTGATGAAAATCGATCCAGTCCTGGCGATTGGTACTGATCTGGCATTTGCTTCCATCACCAAGTGGTTAAGTGGAATACAGCACCTGCGTCAAAATCGGATCAATCTTAAGAGCGTTCTTTGGATGGCTTTGGGAAGTCTGCCTGCATCTTATGTGACGTCACATTACATTATTTCCGAAGCCGGAAGCTCGGATGAGTTACGACCCATTTTGACATTGATCCTGGGCGGGATGTTGGTGTTGATCAGCCTGTATACCTTTGCGCGCTCCATGAATTGGATAAAAATTTCCATGGATGAAAACTGGCCTCCGGTTTGGGTGTTAACTCTGGTCGGCATGGTCGGTGGAGGTCTTGTTGGTCTTACTTCCGTTGGAAGCGGAACCATCATTATGGCAACCTTACTGGTCTTTTATTCCATTCCGGCTGCACAATTGGTTGGAATGGATGTGCTGCATGGTGCCATTTTGACATCAATACCAGCCATAGTTTATGCTTTTGGAGGACAGGTGGATTG
The DNA here is from genome assembly GCA_043826315.1 of Chloroflexota bacterium. Taxonomy (GTDB): domain Bacteria; phylum Chloroflexota; class Anaerolineae; order Anaerolineales; family Villigracilaceae; genus UBA12087. The sequence goes on along the minus strand of JBDRQK010000355.1, from coordinate 2,833 downwards.
GAACCTGGCAGCCTGGTTATTGGTTGGTTCGATCCCTGGTGGTTGGGTCGGTACACGCTTGGTGAGTATCGTTCCGCAAAGGGTTGTAAGAGGAATATTAAGCGTGGTCCTTCTGTTCGCTGGATTGCGTTTGTTTTTTAAATGACAGTAATCCACATTAAGCTGATCTTTTATCAATGAGAACCAAAGTAAGAGGTGCCTTGAATTCTTCAAGGCACCTTAGTTTTTAACCATTGAACACAAAAGATTCTTTATGCTATTCAGAAAGGATACCACAAACAACTCGGAGGTTGAAACGAGATTATCTTTTATTTAACTGATGAAGATCATTTAAAGGAATATTATTCCGTGGTGAATCAGGATCTATTGATCCCTATTGAAAATAATCATGCTCAAATTTGGAGACCCTCACCTGCACTGCGTTTCGGCGCAAGTGTCGGTCGATAAAACAATACCTCTGGGTGACAAGCCTGGGCAGTTATAATATAACTAAAATTGATATTGATTTCATAACAACCGCATTTGTTCAGGTTGGGTGATCGGATCTGAACCCATTTTTTCCTGCCAATCTTGGCGAGTGAGTGTTTTATCATCAGCCAGCAGTCTTATCTGCCGGAATTTAATGAACTTCCATTTTTCAGCAAATTGCTTGAGAACAGGATCCCGTTCCAATTTATAGGATACCAAACCCGCCCGACTCCCCGGTAAAATAATGCAGGACGTCCCTGTGGGTAGGATCTCCTTCAGTATAATTTCCCCGAAAACTGCTGATGTAATCATATGAAATGTAAAAACTGATCGCCCATCATCCAGCCATTGAACAAGTTGGGTTTGACCATCTATTGTGGAAACCTGATACTTTAATTGTCTTCCAATTTTCTCCAGCTTACCATGCATGGCTTTTATATCTGCTTTGCGCTTTTTAAGAGAATCTTCAAGGCGTAAAGTCCAGCCAGAGTTTTCCATTGTGGCATAAGACTCGAGAATATTATTTACAATGCCAAGCTGTGGGGTGTATAAGCCAGGAAATTCCTGGTTGATGGCAGACTCAATTTGCATTTGGGTCGCACCCGGGTTACGGGAAAGGTAACGTACCAAGGCTATTTCCACCCGATCTGGCAAGGTTGATTTTGCCTCAGGATGTTCTTTTAGTCCCCACAAGCCTGTTTCCAGACTGTGTATCGTGCCTGCATACCTGATAAATATTTCACTTTCCAGAATTTGTTGGATAGGAGTATGAATTTTTGTCAGGGCATCCACCTGCCAATTCAGGCAACGATTAGCTGCCAGATACGCCAGACTGGCTGTATGCAGGTGCAGAAAGGTGACTGGTTCGCCTCTTTTTTCAAGGTATTTGGCCAAAGCATCCCTTAAACCCGAATTGTCGATCTTATTGGTTTCCTGTTGAAAAAATGCCCGCCGTTGCCAGTGGATTTGCACTGGATCGTTTGAACTGCGCAGGGATATGGCATGCAAGTTAAACCCGGAGGAGGCTGCTGCCAGCAAAGCTGCTGATAGAAATGAAGGTTCAGGTTCAGGTAGCAGGGCAAAGAAGGGAGCTTTTAAAGATAAATGGGGACTAAGATTTTTCAAAGCTGCATGCATGGCAGCCGCATGCCAGTTCCAGTCATAGCGTTGCCTACGTAACACACTCTTAAAAGGGGCAACAGCCTCACGCCCCCACAACCAGCCTGCCCATAATGCTGAGAGACTCCAGTATGCCTGATTGGGGCGTGGTAAAACAGATACTACTGCCCGAACCGGGATGGAATCAAGATGCTTGGCCAATTCACGCTGTGGACCTTCGAAGATGCATATGCCGGAGCTTTCAATTGGCAGATCCGGCCAGAAACTGACGGATAATTCATTTTCTTCTGTAACCCAGGTTTCCACACTTTTTTCAAGTGCCAACCAGATGTTAATTTCCCGAAAACGTGGTGGTATGACCAATTGACGAGGGCGTGGACGCTCGGATGGATACAACCAGAGTGTGTTGGTCTCATCGCAGGTTGTTAATATCAGAGCGGTCAGATCACGGCGCTGACGGGGAGAGATGGATAGACCATCCAGCTTATTGATGATCGTAATCAGTCCATAAATGGCACGCGGCAGGTAGTATTCAAGTGCTTCCTGTACATATAAGCGATCAGGATCGCCCATTGCTGCCACACGCTCCAAGGCGCGTGCTTTATGCAGGGCTTTGGAATTAGCTATTTGCGAGATCTTAATATGGTCTTCGGGAGTAGTATCATATTCACCTCCATTCCCGCACTGAGAACATTGGAGAATACGGGATGAAGGAAATTCTTCATTGCGTTCCCAGATAAAAGCCTGGGCAGGGATCCTGTTTTGGCAAAAGGGACAGGTTGTCAGATACAGAGATTGGAGGTGGGTTTCCAAACGTTCATCCCCTTTTCGACTGGAAGCCAATTCTGCTAATGCCGATTGAAGTTCAGCACGCGTTGGAGGTCTGGCTGCCATCTCCATTAAGAAGCGGGTAATTGGATTGTTGACCGCAGAAAGCACACGGTAACCCGACCTCGCCATTTCCATGACAAGGTGGCTGGAAGCTCCGAAAGGGTCCAGGATAAATGCTCCGGGTTGAATTTCAGACTGCAACAGATAAGTTTTAGTTACACCTATCGGTAATACAGGCAGGAATCGTCCCAAGGGCCCGGGGTTGGAAGATTGTTTCCCTGGAAGAAAAGTGTGTGCAGAAAAAATATCCATATCTGCCTATCAGTATAATGGTTTGAAACTAAATTTCAAGATGGGAATGATATCAATCTGGAGTAAGAATTAACCACCAGCCATCATTATGCAGATCATATAG
>JBDRQK010000354.1:0-9479 GCA_043826315.1 Chloroflexota bacterium | reverse complement strand
TTACCAATTTAAGCGAACTCAACCGCCAATCGCCAAGATCAGCAGTCGAACGGTCGGTGCAGATTTCTTATACTTTAGAGATTGGGGAACTTAAGTTACGCCAAGGCAACTGGCACCCAAACTATTATCTGAAATATTTAATATTTGTTGAGAATAACAGATACAGGTCAGCATTAAACTCGTACACTGCTAAACAACCTGATGCATCTTCACATCCCACCTTCTCTTCGTCACCGCAAATTTCGCCTCATCTGGCTTGGCATGTTGATTTCCATTGCCGGCTCACAGATGCAAGTTTCTGCCATTCACTGGCATATTCGTGAACTGACTGGATCACCTGACCCTCTGGCTCTGGGTGGAATTGGGTTGGTTCGCATCCTGCCAGTGATCCTATTTTCCATCATCAGCGGACCTGCCGCCGATTCATTAAATCGCCGCACCATCCTGTTGGTGACCCAATGCATTCAAGCCATGGTAGCGATGATCCTGGCTTTTCTCACATTCAGAAACTTTATTAACATTGGTTTAATTTACTCATTAACTGCTCTTCAGGCTGCTGCAATTGCATTTGATCTACCTGCCCGGCAGGCAATGATCCCGAATATCGTACCAGAAAAAGACCTCCCAAACGCTTTTAGTCTCCAATCAATTGCTTTTAACACCGGCGCGATCATTGGTCCCATGCTGGGAGGTTTGGTCATTGCCACATTGGGTCAGGGTTATACCTATTTATTTAATGCCATCTCTTTTTTGGCTGTGATCGTTGCATTAATTATGATAGGCAATGTCCCCCAGGAAATCAACAAATCATCCGGAATTAGTTTGACTGCTGTTCGTGAAGGTGTCCTTTTTATTTTTTCCAAACCTATCATTCTCTCCACAATGCTAATTGATTTCACTGCAACTTTTTTTGCATCCGCCAATACCATGTTGCCAATTGTCGCCCGTGACATTCTTAAAGTTGGTGAGGTTGGTTACGGATTCCTTTCTGCCGGACAATCCATCGGTTCTGTCATCGCCAGCCTGGTAATATCGCAATTGAATGAAATTAAGCGTCAAGGTCGGATATTCCTGGGTTCCGTTTTACTTTTCGGATTGGCTACCATTCTGTTTGGGTTGTCTCACGGCTTGATTTTAGCCATGCTGGCATTAATCATAATGGGAGCAGCAGATTCTGTCAGCACCATCATCCGCAACACTGTACGGCAGATCAACACTCCCGACCAAATTCGTGGAAGAATGGTCAGTATCAATCAAATCTTCTTCCAGGGTGGACCTCAATTAGGTGAAGTAGAAGCTGGTATTGTCGGGAAAATTTTCGGTGTACCAGCTGCCATCATATCGGGTGGTATCGGAGTTATTTTAGCTGTAACATGGATTGCAAAAAAATGGCCACAATTACGCCACTATAATGGCGACGAAAGAATGCAGATGGTTACCAAAGTGAAATGATAAATATTTGATAATGATTTATTTGATAATCTTTTGTAGTTGAGATAAAATGATATTGTTCACAAAGCGGTAGATCTAATCTCCTACCATCAAACAGGAGGAACCTGAATGGATCCAGTAATATTATCCAGGTGGCAATTTGCCACAACCATCATTTACCATTTCTTTTTTGTTCCATTAACCCTTGGTTTAGGTTTGTTCGTTGCCATCATGCAAACCATGTATCTTCGCACTGGTAATGAAACCTATCATAAAATGACGAAATTCTGGGGGAAATTATTTGTCATAAATTATGCCATGGGTGTTGTTACCGGCATCGTTCAGGAATTTCAATTTGGGATGAACTGGTCTGAATATTCCCGTTATGTTGGAGACATCTTCGGAGCTCCACTGGCGATTGAAGCTTTGTTAGCCTTTTTCCTGGAATCCACATTTCTCGGGATCTGGATATTTGGGGAGGGGAAATTGCCCAAATGGATTCACCTGGCATCCATATGGATGGTTGCCTTGGGCTCAAATCTGTCTGCTTTTTTCATCCTGGTTGCAAATGGTTTCATGCAACATCCTGTTGGGTACGTAATCAACAACGCGACTAATCGGGCTGAATTGATCGATTTTTATGCCCTGGTGTCCAATCCTAAAAGCCTGTTATTCTTCTGGCATACCATATCATCCGGGATTGTCACTGCAGCACTTTTCATACTTGGTATCAGTTCCTGGCACCTGCTTCGTAAACAAGCCGATCAATTTTTCAAGAGATCATTTGCCCTGGCTGCCATTCTTGGTGTTGTTGGTGTAGCGAGTGTAGGATTGGCCGGCCATTCCCAGGGACAGGAGATGCGCATATATCAACCCATGAAGCTTGCAGCACTTGAAGCCTTGTGGGAATCCGAACAACCTGCCTCCTTCTCTTTGCTTACGATCGGTGACTTAAGCGGGAAAAAAGAAGTATGGTCGCTACGGATTCCCTACGTGATGAGCTTCCTGGCGTGTAATAATTTCAGTTGCGGATTACAGGGTGTAAATGACTTGCAGGCTCAATACCAGCGGGAATTCGGACCAGGTGATTACATTCCTTTGATGGTCATCACCTATTGGAGTTTCCGTCTTATGGTTGGAGCCGGATTGGTAATGCTGGTTGTTATGTTCTACGCACTCTTGCTCTTATGGAAGAAGTGGCCCGAGAAATGGATGAAATGGTTAAAGTGGATGCCCTTCGTGATCGGATTACCGTTACTGGCAAATTCAACGGGTTGGCTTCTAACGGAATCTGGTCGTCAGCCATGGATCGTAGAAGGGCTTCTCCGTGTGGAGGAAGGTGTCTCCCCCAATCTAACCAGTGGTATGATCTGGTTCAGTTTGATCGGGTTTGTTGCTCTGTATTCTGTCCTTATTTTTGCTGATATTTATTTGCTTGCAAAATTTGCCAGATTGGATCCGGATACGGAAATCAAAGGATCCGACGACTTCGCTCCATCTATTAGCGGATCTGGAAAGTAAGCGGAGGATGGCTATGTCACATGAATTATTACAAATAATTTGGTTTATTTTGATAGCTGTTTTGTGGATGGGCTTTTTCTTCCTGGAGGGTTTTGATTTTGGGGTGGGGATGCTGCTGCCATTCCTTGGAAAAAATGACACGGAACGACGATCAATCATCAACACTATTGGACCGCATTGGGATGGGAATGAAGTCTGGTTATTAACTGCCGGAGGAGCGACATTTGCAGCATTTCCTCACTGGTATGCGACTCTCTTCAGTGGATTTTACCTGGCTCTTTTTCTCCTGCTGGTCGGTCTCATCATTCGCGGAGTTGGTTTTGAATTCCGCTCAAAGGACAAAAATCCCAGGTGGCGTTCCCTGTGGGATTGGTGCATCTTTGCAGGGAGTGCCTTGCCAGCCCTAATTCTGGGAGTAGCATTTGCCAACCTGGCCAAGGGTGTCCCCATTAATGCGGCCATGATGTACACGGGAAATTTCTTCACATTGTTAAATCCGTACGGTTTGATCGGTGGATTAACCCTCATGGCAGTATTCCTGTTTCATGGGATCAATTTTCTGAATTTAAAATTGACTGGAGATTTACTGGAAAGATCAAGAGTACTTGCCCCGAAGGTATGGGTGGTTTCATTTGTCTTCTTATCAAGCCTGTTGATCCCAACACTCCTGATAACAGACGGCTATGCGAAGCACGGAGCGGTAGTCACAATCCTCCCATTGATAGCTTGGGCAGGCTTATTGTTGGCTGGATTTCTCTTGCGTCAAAAACGCGAAGGCTGGTCTTTTGCATTAACCGGCATTTCGGTTCTACTTATCCCGGTTATTTACTTCCAAATCATGTTCCCACGCGTCATGGTTTCAAGTACAAACCCGAATTTCAGCTTGACAATTTCCAATGCATCTTCCTCTGCATATACTTTGAACCTGATGAGCATTGTTGCGCTGATATTTGTTCCACTGGTTCTAGGTTACCAGATCTGGTCTTATTGGGTGTTCAGAAAAAGGTTGGACACAGATCCTGAAAAATTGCATTATTAAAAAGCAAGGATTAACAACAAAAGGGAGTGGATTCATGAATTGACCCCCTGAAACAAGACACGAATAGAAAGTACCCCCTGTGAGAAAATTAGAACACAGGAGGTACTTTTATTATGCCAGGGAAAAAAGGAATGGTTCACTATCCGGTGAACGTGAAACTTGAAGCCATACGATTGTTTTATGAAGAGGGGAAGACACAGGCAGAAATAACAAAAACACTGGGTATACGCAGCGACAATCGGGTGGAGGTTTGGTTGCGGCAGTATCGGCGGGAAGGCGAAATAGTCTTCACCCGGCCAATTGGACGTCCTCGGAAAGTAAATAACGAGGTTACCCGTATCAAGCAATTGGAGATGGAGAATGCGCTGCTAAAAAAATTTCATACCGAGTTGCGAAAGAGTTTGCTCGCGAAACGCAATATCGGGTCATCTATCACCACCAGAAAGAATACGAAGTAAAGGCCATGTGTGCCTTCTTTGATATTTCGCGAGCAGCCTTTTATGCCTGGGTCAAACGGATCGAAGGACCTGATCCTGATGCAAGCAGAAAGGAGTTGATCCAGAAAGCGTACCTAGCCTCCCATCGAACATATGGTTATCGGCGCGTGACATGGTGGATTACCCAAAATTGTGGCGTTACGATCAACCACAAGGCAGTTTTACGCTTGATGAACCAGCTGGGGATTCGTTCGGTGGCAAGGAAACGAAAGATTTACAAGAAAATGACCGAATTAGAGACCTATCATACTTATCCTAATTTGCTCAAGCGTGAATTCACTGCAATGCGACCCAACCAGAAATGGGTCACTGATGTCACCTACATCCTCACCCGGGAAGGTTGGGCATACTTATCCACCATCAAAGATCTGTACGATAATTTCATCATTGCTCATGAATTTGGACAAGAGAATTCAATCGCTCTGGTGCAAAAGAGCTTGCGCAAAGCCAAACAAAAAGAAAAGGTCACTGATGGACTGGTCCTCCATAGTGACCAAGGGCATCAATACACTTCGCAGGCGTATTTTGTCCTCACCAATGAGTATAACATTACTCCTTCCATGTCCCGCCGTGGCAACTGCTGGGACAACGCCCCTATGGAAAACTTCTTCGGACATCTCAAAGAAGAAGCCATCCGCCAACATAAATCTTTATCTTTTGAGGAGGCTCATCAGATCATTAACGACTACATTTCCTTCTATAACTATGAAAGGATACAATTGAAAACAAGACAGACACCATTCCAAATCAGGTGTCTGTCCATGTAGCCACTCGGGGTCTTTCTTTTTATGTCTTGCCAATAGGGTTCAGTCTATTCATCCACTCCCTTTTGTTGTTATAGGTCCTGTTATGGATTCAGACTTATGATATATGCGATCAGATCCGCAATTTCCTGTTGAGATAATGTATTTGATCTACCCCATGCTGGCATTGAAAATACCGGGTTATTTCCTTCAGGTGTTGAACCATTTTGAATAAAAAGGTCCAGATTTGTAGCGAAAACTATATAATCTGGATCTTTAAGAAATGGATCGATCGGATTTAAGGATGGTATGGTTCCATCGGTAGAACCTGAATTAATGACCCCACCTGTTCCCTGGGAGGAATGACATACTGAACAATTGGAATTAAAAAGTTGTTCTCCAGAAGTTACATCACCTGTTAAATTAATGGCGTCACCCGTGTTACCAGGGTTTGAAGGTCGGGGGACTTCACTGACGGGAGCATTGGGTGTTTCGATCGAGATAGCCTCCACCTGATTGCCAACTTGTATCTCCGGACCAGAATCAGCTTTAGCTCCTTCAGGTCTACCCAGAGGCATTTGATAGAGGACAAAAAGCATTTCACGCAACTTGGAAATCTGCCAATTTCCATTTCCCAATATATCATTACCCTTTGCGCTACCGGATGTTCTTCTTGAGCCTGCCAGGATTCCAGAGTAGCTGCTTAAATCCATTTGTGCGGATGCTATGGCAACATCTGCATTATGACATGCGACACAAGCCAGAGCACCTGAATACCAAAGGTTGGCTTCGGTAAAAAGAACATCAACTTCATTATAAGTTGTCGTGCAAGTAGCACCCTTATTATCTAAAAATGTGAATGGTTCAACCTCAGGATATCCCGCATTCACCCAGGCAGAGAGAAGAGGTTCAGCGCTCACCAAACATTTAGCGGAACTTGTTGAAATCTGATCTCTACCTTGAACAGGCAAAGTGGCAGGGAAGATGGTTGGTATGGGTGTATGGTAAATTTGAGCTAATCCAGCCTGTGAGCAATCATTATTAAATCCACAATTTCCAAAATATAGAAATGCAATAAAAAAAATCAGGAAGACCGGTAATCCAAAAATCACACCCATCATCCATGCTTTAAAATCCTTGTTCATAAAGACATCTCCCTCGGGTTTGTCACAAGCTGTTTATTTCAGGGTTCGAACGTAGTTAACAACATCCCAACGATCACGGACGTTCAGATTTTCATTCAAGGCAGGCATTCGACCATTAACGCCATTTGAAATAGTCATGAAAATAGCCCCATCACTGTTACTTTGTACAATTTCTGTTGTTAGATCAGCGGGTTTGAACTGAAAGAAAGCAGCAACCACACCATCCCCTTTACCAGATTGACCGTGACATACAACACAGTTAATATTGAAAAGTTGTTCCCCACGAGCAAGTGATATTTCATCTGGTGAGACAGGATTTGCAGGAGCTCCCATCCCGGGGATGAAAGCCGCCCCTTCCACCGGGATCGAATTTAATGCAACAGGAAGAGGATTTTCCATCGGCTTGAAGGACGGTTGAATCTCCATAAAAGAGATCCAATCGATCTTGATCAAATCATAAGTAAAAATAAGTAATCCGCCTCCTAAAACAACAACTACACTCAATAGGATAAGCAATTTTTTAATCATAATTGCTGTGCCTCCGCAGGTTCCACGGATTTTGCACCAATAATCTTTAGGGCTGCGATTATTGAGTTTTCTTTTTCCTGGGGACATGAAAAAAATACCGCGATCTTTCCATCGCTGATCTCCGGAATATATTCTTTTGGTTTATAGGAAGGAAAATGACTGTCCAGGAAAACGCCAAGAAACGTGCTGACCAGCATACCCAACATGGTCATCTCAAATATGACCACAATGGAAGGCGGAATCGGGATCAAAGGCTGTCCGCCAACATGGATCGGGTACATAAGTGGGGTGGCAACAGAAAGGAACAATCCTATAAAGAACCCCGCCAGTGCTCCACCCAACGCCAACCTGGGTACATTTGTCCACTGGTGCGGACGCCCCAGCATCGGTTCTGTTACCGGAATACCTGATACTATATTGATCTGTTCATTCATGATACCCAGTTGATGGAGTTTTTCAACTGCATTGGCTGCCGGATCAATATCTTCAAAAAGCGCCAGGAGCGTTTTCATATCATCCATATCTGCCTCCCATTCATTCCAACTCACTTACAGCAGGAACTGTAGCCTTGCCCACTTTGCGTAGACTGTGCGCCATCTGTCCTTCTTGAACTTCCCAAACAGGGACCAATGGTACTATGCGTGAAGCAAGCATGTACAAAAGGATGAAGAATGCCAAGGTACCAAGGCTAAGCCATACTTCGACCCCAGGTTTGTACATGCGCCAGGTGAAAGGCATACGATTGATCGTAAGGGATATCGGCACGATCACATATCGTTCGATATACATGGCAATATTGATTAGGAAACCAACCGTAAAGAGAATAGCGGGGTTCCTCCGGATCTTCTTATTCCATAATGTTGCCCAAGGAATCGCAACATTGAAGATCAGCATCATAAACCACATCCAACCAAGCGGACCAGATTCATGAAAATGGAGCAAAATATCGGTAAATTTATCTCCGTTGTACCACTGCACGAGGTAATCGTTGAAAAAGAAATAAGCCCACGACATGGAAATAATCAACATTAATTTCCCCATTGAGTCGAAGACTTCCGGGCGGATAAAATACTTCATATTCTTCATGGTTGCTCGAACGACCACCAGCACCATTGCAACTGCAGCAATACCCGATTGGAGTGCTCCGATGACAAAATAAGGACCAAAGATTGTTGAAGACCAACCCGGACGCATAGCAGCAGCAAAATCCCAGGAGACGATCGTATGCACAGAAAACATGACAGGTAGAATGGCAAATGCAAAGATATTCATGGCTGAACGCAAGTGAGTCCATTCTCCTTCGGTTCCTCGAAATCCAAGAGCCAATGTGCGGTAAAAAATTTTTCTCCAACCTTTTGAGCGATCGCGTGCCATGGCAAGGTCAGGGATGAGAGGCAGAAAGAGGTACATTGTGCTTGCCAACAAATAAGTATTGATAGCCAGAAAATCCCACGAAAGCGGTGAATGAAAGTTTGGCCATAAACCCCGTTCATTCGGATAAGGAGCCAGAAAGTAAAACAACCAGACCCTGCCCATGTGCATAAAAATGCTTAATCCAGCTTGTACGAGGCCAAAGGTGGTCATCAATTCTGCAGCACGTGTAAATGGGCGTCTAAATTCCGCTTTGAAAACACGCAGCAAAGCTGAAACAAAAGTACCTGCATGACTGATACCGATCCAGAATACCGTATTTACCAGGAAAATGCCCCAATATGCTGGGCGATTGACCCCTGCCACTCCCATACCCTCGTTGATCAAATACCCCCAAGCTCCAAAAAGACACACCAGGACAATAATACCCAGGAAACAGGCTATCACCCAGAATTTCCAGGAAGTGGTCTGCATTGATTCCATGACCATGTCATTCATCACCCCGCGTGGCAGGGGATCGAACATGAGATGCTCGGAAAACTCATTATGGGTTTTTGTGGTCGAGTTATCCATTTCTGGCATAAGTCGAACCTCCCTTCAGATAAGTGACAACTGGTTCTGTCCCCAATTCTTCCAGAAGTTTTGTTCCTCTTCCATTTTTTGCGAGCTTGCTTACGTTGCTTTCAGGGTCATCCAACCGTCCAAAAACAATTGCATCAGTTGGACAGGCTTGCATACAGGCAGTCACTATTTCACCATCTTTCGGTATTCTACCTTCTGATTTCGCTACGTCTTCACCACTGATGATCCGCTGAACGCAAAAATTACATTTTTCCATGATGCCTTTCCGGCGAACTGTAACATTTGGATTTAACTGATTTTCAAGCGGTGCAGGTCGTTCGTAGTCACGCCAATTGAATTCACGCACCTGGTAAGGACAGTTATTGGCACAATAACGTGTTCCTACACAGCGATTATAGATCTGCATATTGATCTGTTGCGCATCGCTATGCACAGATGCAAATACAGGGCAAACAGGTTCACATGGAGCTTTTCCGCATTGTTGGCATAATACTGGTTGATAGGGAGTCGATTTCACTTCGGGATACTCACCTTCCCAAAATCTTTCAACTCTTATCCATTGCATACCCCTACCATATCCGGCATCTTCCTCTCCGACGAATGAAATATTATTTTCCATGGC
>JBDRQK010000353.1:0-11753 GCA_043826315.1 Chloroflexota bacterium | reverse complement strand
ACACTGGCTTCCAGGTTATCGAGCGTGGTAGCAAGAACGGCGTTATCGCTGCTCAGGACTTGTACTGCATTTGACATTGCAATCTCCTTAGATCGGATGAATAAATAATGACAGTGGACTTGGGATACGGAGTGCCGGGCTTACGCATGACGATCATCGATATCCCTTCAGGACATTCTTCTTTTGTCCATTCTTGCATGTGGTTTAACCACGAAACGGTAGTTATTGAGGAAAAGGACGCCGGGACTATTTTCAGCTGATCTAATATTTGCATATCAGATAACTGAAAGAAAGAGACGTTGTCGGTCTGATGAAGACAGCCTTGGATCGCCGTCATCTTCACAGGAACAGACTTACGGGACTTGACGTCGATCACCAGCTTGGCTTCGTTGATGGTGATGTCGGGGCCTGTCCGTCCCAGGATCGGTATTCTTTCTACCGGTGACATTCCGATGTCGGAAAAGAACTGGGAGAACACCAGGGCGATCTCGCGCTCTGCTTTCCTGGGAGTTGCTTTCATATCAGCATGCCTTCTTCATATTCCGCCATCAGTTCGTCCCATCCCGACGCTTTTGTTTCTTGTCCCCATACGTCAGTCTCAATAACAGCGATATGGTCTGTCTCTTTGGATTTCTGGGCCTTATTTCTGAGCCTGAATATGAACATTCCGCTCTTTGACTTTTTGTCGTTTGGGAACGGTGAAGTCACGCAATCATTGAGATCGAATTGACACATTGAACAGATGATGGGGCAGGTGCCGGAGGTTGTCTTGGATCTGCAGAAGTGCTTCAAGATCAGTGCGTAGGTCGTTCTGCGATTGAGTGTTTGAAATAAAGGGGCATCTGGGACAAGGCTCAGAAAGTCCCTGTAGGGGATTTGCATAGTTTCTCCTATAACAGTTAGACGATTTTGGAAGCTGAAATTTACAATAGAATGGGTCTGAAGTCAAGAACGAATGTTCTATTGACAGGTAAAGTGCAAGTGTCTATGCTGAGACGTTCATGTTCGATATTCTGTACCTTGACAATTTAGGAACATTTAAGTTACAATTGACACGGAGGTTAACCTCATAACCTGCGCGCTACTCAACTCATTCACCGCAGTCCATGAGGTAAAAAGATAATGCTAAGAGAATTACTCAAACAGGAAGTAGAAAAGCAGGGACTAAGTTCGCGTGAAGCGTCCAAAGTAATTGGGGTAAGTCACACCACGATTATCCGTGCTCTCAGAGGAGATGTAATTGACTTAGATACAATTGTGAAGATTGCAGATTGGATGAATGTAAGACCAGCGCATCTTCTGGATGTGTATGGCAGCAACGACAAATCACTGGCAGATCGAATTGCGATTGTTCTGGAAAGAAACTCCAGGTTACTTGAAATATTCACAGAAGCGATCGGAAAGATCCAAAGTGGGGAGGCATCGCCTGATATTATCGAGGATATTGCGGCTTATGCGGGTTATGTATTGGATATTAAAAGAGGTATTTCGATTGAAAAAGATATCGTCAACGGAAGTAAGGTTGTTGCGTAAAGTGGATTTCACGATGAAGAGCAAGAAAAATGAAGGTTTAGCAGAAGTATAGTATCAGAGTGCATTACTAATTCAGTAAAAGGATTAAAGAATAGAAACACCGGCACCAAAGAACGTCTCCCTGGAAGTCGTACGATCTCCCCAGAACGCGTCATACCAGGAGATGTTGGATAGAATTCTCGCCTTAATACCACCATATAAGAGCTAGAAGTCGGGTAACCATAAAAATAAAAACGTAAGTCCTTTCACCAGGGACTTTTGCTTTTAATAATATCAGGATATAATGAGCTACGATAAACACCGAAGCTCAGCTGGCGAAAACAGTCGTTTTAACGATGAGCCGTGCATAAATTATCACTGAACCTTAACTGAACCTTAAAGGAATTATCTTACTTTCGCAGAGTAAAATCTGCATGAGTGCGCACGAAGGAATTTTTTCTCCCCGAATTGCCACCGTAGCTCAGTCGGCAGAGCAGACGTTTCGTAAACGCCAGGTCAAGGGTTCGACTCCCTTCGGTGGCTCCATAATTAGAATATTACTCAGACGGTTTAATTTATCACCGAAGAAGATTTTTGTCACTAATGAATTTTCGTTCAATAATTTTTCTTTAGTCATTAATGCTGTATTATGGTTTAGTAATTTCTAATTCATCTCAGTACATCCTATAGAGACTCAATTAATCTTATTTTATTGGTTTAAATAGTTTCCACATCTATCAATCTGCATCAAGGTATAATTGCCCAATGGCTGAGCAGACTCCTCCCTTGATCATTGGTATTGCAGGTGGATCCGGTTCTGGGAAAACAACGGTTGCACAGAGCATCCTTCAGCGCGTCGGTCCTGAACGTATAGCTTACCTTCAACATGATGAGTATTATAAAGATCTGAGTGGTCTTCCCCCTATCCAACGTGCGGCTATTAATTTTGACCACCCTAATTCTTTAGAAACAAGTTTGCTTGAGCAACACATCGAGCAATTAAAACAAGGGCTACCGGTTGAAGTCCCCGTCTATGATTTCGCCACCCATAGCCGAACAAACCAGACATTTACAGTTAATCCACGCCCTGTAGTACTTGTTGAAGGGATATTAATCTTCACAGAACCAAAACTTCGAGAATTATTCGATGTAAAGATCTTTGTAGATACAGATGCCGATCTCCGTTTTATCAGGCGCCTTCAAAGAGATATATCTGAACGTGGTCGAATAATGGAATCGGTTATCCAACAATATCTAACCACAGTCCGCCCTATGCACCTTGAATTTGTTGAACCATCCAAGCGTTATGCAGATGTGATAATTCCAGAAGGTGGTTTTAACACAGCAGCCCTGGATATGGTTGTTTCACGGATTGAAAGCCTGCTCCAATAACCCCCACATTAGAAAGGAAGGAACACTTATGACAGAAAGAAAGCAATGGGCAACTCCTCCTGAAATGAAAATCGATATCAGCAAGAAATATTTTGCAACATTTAACACTGAAAAGGGTGACATTGTTGTAGAATTATTTGCAGACAAAACTCCAAATACAGTAAATAATTTCGTGTTTCTATCTCGGGAAGGGTTTTATGATGGAACCATTTTCCATCGCGTGATAGCTGATTTCATGGCTCAGGGAGGCGATCCTACTGGCACCGGAAGTGGTGGACCAGGTTATAAATTTGCAGATGAATTCAATCCTTCACTTAAGCATTCAAAACCAGGTATCCTATCCATGGCAAATGCTGGACCGGGGACAAATGGGTCTCAATTTTTCATAACACATATACCTACCCCTTGGCTGGATAATAAACATAGTGTTTTTGGACAGGTAACATCTGGTATGGATACTCTTCTCTCAATTTCTCCTCGGGATCCAATGCGTCCAGAATATCCTGGAGTCATTCTTAAGACTGTAACAATCACAGAAATTTAAATAATATGACCAAAAGTAATACCAATAACCTGGGTTTGTTATCTCTACGTTTACTGGCGTTATTTTTTGTCATTGGTCTTACCGTTATTATTTATATCAATAGGGGTCAAATAAATAAATTTGAAGCCTATGGATATCCAGGAATATTTCTAATAACACTATTGGCAAATTCCACGGTTTTTCTCCCAGCGCCTGGAATTGCTATTGTATTTACATTGGGTAGTGTTCTTAACCCGTTCTGGGTTGCATTGGTTGCCAGTGCTGGAGGAGCATTGGGGGAAATATCCGGTTACCTGGCAGGTTTCAGCGGTCAGGAAATTATTGAAAAGATAAATATTTATAAGAAAGTTGAACCTTTTGTTCGTCGCTACGGGGGGGTTGCGGTGTTAATATTTGCCGCGATTCCAAATCCTTTTTTTGATTTAGCAGGGATTTCCGCAGGTGGACTTAAAATGTCCTTCCATCGCTTTTTATTTTTTTGCTGGATTGGTCAATTAATCAAAATGACCTGTTTCTCAATTGCTGGTTACTATTCAATCAATTGGATTGTTGGAAAATGATCTGGAATTAGAGATTTTTACATGGAGGATCAATGACTTCCTACCCTAACATCGATTTTTATCTGGAAGATAATCTCGACCGAAGTATATCTGAACTATCCATGCTTGTTGCCCAGCCAAGCGTTGGTGCTCAAAACCTTGGGATGATTGAATGCGCTGAATTAACCGCTGAGTTAATGAGGAAAAGAGGATTTGAAACCCGTTTGATGACCACGGGTGGTGCTCCGGTCGTATTTTCGGAAAGAAAAGGCTCCAAGAACAAGACCTTACTTTTTTATTGCCATTATGATGTTCAACCCGCTGAGCCTTTTGAACTCTGGGATACACCTCCATTTGAGCCAAGTTTGCACGACGGGAAATTATACGGCCGTGGTGTTGGCGATGATAAAGGTCACATCACCAGTCGCCTTTTTGCCATCGATGCCATCCTGGATCAGCTTGGTGAGCTCCCATGTAATATAAAATTCATCATAGAAGGTGAGGAAGAAACTGGCAGCATTCACCTTCCTGATTTTATCCGAAAAAACAAGGAGCTTCTGGCTGCAGATGCATGTATCTGGGAATTTGGTGGGGTTGATCATGAAGAAACTCCTTTGGAATATCTGGGGCTACGCGGTATTTGTTATGTCGAATTATCCGTTACCACTGCTCAGCAGGATGTTCATTCCGGTTTGGGCGGATCCATCTTCCCAAACGCTGCCTGGAGATTGGTTTGGGCACTAAACACTCTTAAAGATAAAGATGAGCACATTCTAATCCCGGGTCATTATGACAATGTAGTGCCCCCAACTGAACGTGATCGACAATTAATGGAACTTCTTCCTGAGACCTCAACTGAATATAAGAATCGTTATGGGGTCGAACATTTTGTCAGTGGGTTAACTGATGGAGTTGATCTTCGAATTGCAGAGGTCTTTCAACCAACCTGCACAATATGTGGATTAACATCCGGTTATCAGGGTCCTGGATCAAAAACCGTACTTCCAGCCAAAGCATCCGCTAAAGTTGATTTCCGTTTGGTACCCAATCAAACCATCGATCAAGTTCTTAAAGGATTAAGAGCTCATCTGGATAACGAGGGGTTCCAAGATATTGACATCAAATTTCTTGGTGGAGGTCCTGCTGCACGTACAGATCCAGATGACCCATTTATTAAATTAGTTTTAGATACAGCCAGGCAAGTGTATGGTGTGGATATGAAAATTATCCCCCTTTCTGGTGGATCAGGACCTAATTATCCTTTTGTCCATGATTTGGGCTTACCTGTGGCAACAGCGGGGATGGGATATCCAGATTCTCGCAGTCATGCCCCCAATGAGAATATTCGCATCGATTTATATCTAAAGCATGCCAAACACATGGCTTACTTAATAAAAGCATTTGCCGAATAAGTATGCATTTATCCTAGATCAGGATTATGAATTATTTTTCCCGACGAATATTCCTGGTTTTTCTATTTGCACGCGCCGGTTCTTTCTTCAAATCTGCAATTTCATCTGAGGTAAGGTAACGCCATTCACCAGGTTTCAAACTGCCCAACAGTAGGGTAGCTATGCGCACTCTGATAATAGTCACAATTGGCAATCCAGTAAGCTTACCCATCTCCCGGATCTGCCGCTTTCTTCCTTCGCGTAAGATCACGCGAAGCCAGGCGCCTTTCCCTGAGGCAGATACGAACCACACGCCAGCAGGTTTTGTCCGATACCCATCTTCCAGAACAACTCCCTTTCTCCATAAATCAATTTGTGCTTCATCCGGGTGACGGGCAACCAGTACACGATACTCTTTCTCGTGTTCATATCTTGGGTGGGTCAATCGATTAGCCATCTCGCCATCATTTGTGAGCAGGATCAATCCTTCGGAATCCACATCCAACCTGCCTACCGGATACAAAGTGCCCTCAACCCCGACCAGGTCCCGAACGGTTCTGCGTTGCTCCGGTGTGGTCACTGCAGAAATGACATTTCGAGGTTTGTATAATGCAATGTAAGTAAAGGTCTCCGGAAAATCCACCTTCCGTCCATCCACAGTAATCTCGTCAATTCCTGCTTCCGCCTTATCACCTAAAGTGACTGCCTTTTTATTTACACGCACCCTGTCAGCAATGATCAATTGTTCGCAAGAGCGTCGTGAACCATAACCTGCTCTCGCAAGGATTTTTTGTAATCTTTCTGGGGTCATCTTATTCCTTTAACTGGACTTCGCCGGCTTCGTAATCAGGGCTGGTTAACGGGGGCAATGCATCAACTGAACTTAAACCAAAGTATTGCAAAAATTCTGGTGTTGTTTCATACAGGATTGGTCGACCGGGACCTTCGGACCGACCAGTCTCCTGGATCAACCCTTTATTCAGCAGACTTCTTAGAACGCCATCACTATTCACTCCGCGAATGGCATCCAAACTTGGACGAGTTACCGGTTGCTTGTAAGCAACGATCGCCAGTGCTTCCAGGGCAGCTCTACTTAACCTGCTTGTTACTTCCAACCCGAGGAATAATTCAATTATCTCTGCTTTTTCAGGTGCCGAGGTAAGCTGTATCTTGCCAGAGTGTCGCTGCAATCGAATACCTCGATCCTGGTAATTTTCCTGAAGAATCTGGAGTAACCCTTCAACATCAGAGGTAGAAATACCTAAAACTGAAGCAATCTGGGAAGGAGAAACTGGCTCAACTGCTACAAAAAGCAGGGCTTCAATTGAAGAAATCATCTCCGAATGATTCTCCTGCAGGTTTTCAGATTCGCTCATGCTATAATTACTCCCGTTTCAGTTCTCTTTTTGATTCAGAGGTTTCATGCTAAAGAAAAAATATCCCGTATTCGTTGCATTAATTTCTTTATTCATTTCAATCGCCTGCGTGATCAACATTGGTGGACCAGATTATCCTAAATCAACGATCCCAGTATCCAACGAAGAACTCTTAAACATGCAAGAGCAGATCCAAGAAGCGCTTTTAACTGGAACCCAATCCGGCCAAATCACACTTTTTTTTACAGAATCTCAGTTGACATCTTTTCTGGCATCAAAATTTGATTCCCAGGTAAATCCTTTGCTCACGGAACCACAAGTCTACTTGCAAAACAACCAAATTCAAATTTATGGGACAGTTTTTAAAGGGTACTTAAAAGCAACTGTCAGCATCTTTATGACTGCAACGATCGATCCTGATGGAAAATTATTATTAGAATTGACCTCAGCAGATTTTGGCCCATTGCCTGTGCCTGATAGTCTCAAAGAGATAATAACTTCCCTTGTAACAGAGGC
This sequence comes from Chloroflexota bacterium, assembly GCA_043826315.1. Classification (GTDB taxonomy): domain Bacteria; phylum Chloroflexota; class Anaerolineae; order Anaerolineales; family Villigracilaceae; genus UBA12087. Next base: position 4,483 of record JBDRQK010000353.1, on the reverse strand, counting down.
TTATACAGGTTCACTGGGTACTGTAGCAACAGGTTTTTATTTGGAAAGTATCATAATAGCAAATAGCGCTATGATGATAATCGGCCGATTAAAATAATTAATGGATTATACCATCTCAATATTTTCATTACTCCGCTTTGCTCGAAATGATATATGTAGCAATGTTTTCAATTTTATTTTCTAAAGACTTTGCGACAAGGATTTGAAATTTAATAGTGAATAATGCTTTGTTGTTTAACCACTTAATTTCCAAAAAAGTCTGGATGGGAAATTTAGATAGACTCGTTTTTTTACTCTTACTGTCTATTTTCTCTTCCGGATGTGATTCTCCAAGAGTTATCCAAACAGATACGAATGTAAGCATCACGATAGATGGATCTGTTCAACAAGCATCTCTTCCTGCTGGAAGTAATATTCAAGCTGCATTGGAATCCCTGGGAATTGAAACTGGACCATTCGACAAAGTTGAGCCGCCTTTGTATACGATTCTGACCGAAGGCCTATCAATCAAGGTAATCCGCATTCGTGAGGAGTTTAAAACTGAACAGGAAATAATCCCATTCACCCATCAAGAGTTAAGGAGTGAATCCATTTCTCTTGAAGAAGCCCGTCTTATCCAACCAGGTGTAAATGGGCTCAAGGAACTTACCTACCGGATAGTGTATGAAGATGACGTGGAAATCACAAACACGATCGTTAAAGATATTATTGTACAACCTGCTATTCCAGAAATTGTTATGATCGGAGTTCAAGCGCCATATTCTCCCCTTTCAATTCCAGGGAAATTAGTTTATTTATCAGCTGGGAATGCATGGATCATGGATGGTTCAACTGCAATTCGAACCCCTCTGGTAACGACAGGTGATCTTGATGGTAGAATATTTTCTATTTCTCCTCAAGGTGATTGGCTGCTTTTTACAAGGAAATCTACAAAATCAGCCGATCAAGAAATTAACACTCTCTGGGTGGTAAGCACAGAAAAAGAGTCTCCGATTCCAATCAACTTGAAGATTTCCAATGTTGTTCTCTATGCTTCCTGGGTACCTGACCAATCAGAAATGATCGCTTATTCGACTGTTGAGCCACGGGATGCATCTCCCAAATGGCAGGCAAATAATGATCTTTACACTCTGGCGTTCAGTTCGAGCGGATGGACGAGTAAACCAAAATTAATTGTGGAAGCGAATTCTGGTGGAACATATGGTTGGTGGGGAACAACTTTTGCCTGGTCACCAGATGGCGTTTACTTGGCATATTCCCGACCAGACGAAATTGGACTTGTGGATTTTGATGAGGGAAGATTAATGCCACTAACAACAATCACTCCCCTACAAACACGCAGGGATTGGGCTTGGGTACCAGGAATCAGCTGGGGTGCAGATAGCAAATCCCTTTTTGTAACCACTCACGCACCTTCCGAAAACCTGGTCAGTGCTGAAGAGTCACCGTTTTTTAATTTGGCTGCCATTTCGATGATCAACAGCACCAATGTAGAATTGGTACAACAAACAGGCATGTTTTCATACCCTTCAACCTCACCTAATTTAGGAGAGTCAGATGAGATTTATTTTAAAATATGTTTCCTCCAGGCAATCTATCCAAACCAAAGCGAAACTAGCCGTTACCGTTTGATCATCATGGATAGGGATGGCTCAAACCGGAAAACCATTTTTCCACCAGAAGGGGTTACTGGTATTGAACCACAAGCCCCGGTTTGGGCTCCAAAAACCACTTTAATTAATGCAGAATATATCGGTTTTTTGTATCAGGGAAATATCTGGTTAATCGATACGATCAGCGAATTTTCACAACAAATTACCGGGGATGGATTGATCGAACGGATCGATTGGAAATAAATACCAATAATCAAATAGATATAGGTTTTTTTGGAGTAACTGTGAATATATTAATAACTGGGGCAGCTGGTTTTTTGGGATCACACTTATGTGACCGCTTTATAAAAGAAGGTCATACTGTTATCGGAATGGATAATTTTATCAGTGGTAATCCAGACAACATTGCTCACCTGGCAGGAAATCCTGCTTTTAAATTCTATAAACATGATGTTTCCAATTATATTTTTGTTCCACAAAAAATCGATGCTGTATTACATTTCGCATCCCCAGCCAGCCCAAACCCTAAATCGCCTCGTGGATATTTCAACCTGCCTATACAGACGATGAAAGCCGGAGCGCTTGGCACACACAATACATTGGGTTTAGCTAAAGCTCATCAAGCACACTACTTACTAGCTTCAACAAGCGAGATATATGGTGATCCCATTGAACACCCACAAAAAGAATCTTATTGTGGAAATGTGGACAGCATTGGTACTCGAGCTGTTTATGATGAGGCAAAACGCTTTGCTGAAGCCCTGACAATGGCTTACCATCGCACCCATGATGTGGATACTCGTATTGCCCGGATCTTTAATACCTATGGTCCCAGGATGGACCTCAATGATGGTCGTGCTTTACCAAACTTCTTAAAACAAGCATTATGCGGAGAATCTCTTACCGTTTACGGTGATGGAAAACAAACCAGGTCGTTCTGCTACGTAGATGATCTGATCGAAGGTATCTATCGTCTATTACTTTCAGATGAACACTATCCTGTTAATATTGGGAATGCGGACGAGATGACCATATTAGATTTTGCTCAAACCATCCAAACCATAACAGGGAACAAGATGGATATTATTTTCCTGAATGAAGATCGAAGTGAACGGGATCCCCAAAGAAGGCAACCCGATATCACGCGTGCCAGGGAAATTCTGGGCTGGGAACCCAAAGTGAACCTTATTGAGGGAATCGAGAAAACCATTCCTTATTTTAGATCCAAATTAAAATTAGCATGAATCTGATAAAGAATAAGCTAGAACGTGGTCGTTTTCTTCGATTCATGACCGTTGGTCTTATTGGCGCTGGGGTTGATTTCAGCGTTATGAATCTTTTATCCCACTCCTTCCAAATGCCATTGGTTGCTGCCGGCAGCATCTCGTTTATTTGTGCAATTTTAAGTAATTTCATTTGGAATCGCTATTGGACATATCCAGATTCAAGGTCACGCCCAATAAGATACCAGTTGGTTATGTTTTTTTTTGTTAACCTGGCTGGCGTAGTCATTCGCTTACCCATTCTATATTTTCTCGAGCCTGAAGTATTTAGATTTTTGAGCAATCCTATATTTTCACTTCCTCTTTCAACAGAATTCCTGGCTAAAAATGGCACGCTGGCTCTTGCAGTCATAATTGTTCTTTTTTGGAACTTTTTCGTAAACCGTTATTGGACGTATAATGATATTATGTAAGAGAGGAATTTGACTTAATCATTATGACAATCGATAATAAAATCATCCCTCTTTACACTTCTAATGGTGATGCTGAAGTATTCTTGGTTTTTCCTTACTTATTCAATCGCATCGGAGAATGGGTGGGATGGGTAACTTCCAACAAGGATGTTTATTCCATTCTAGGATTTTATATTGGATTCATTAGTAATGATAAGAGGATCTTATGCAAAAGATTTAACGAGGAAAGAAAACCGAACCTAATTCCTCCTTCACCCCCTCAACGGGTTTTTCCACCGGCAACCATACCTCTTGCACCGATGATGAGTGAGTTGACTTACAGCACCATTGATATCTTGCTTGAGGAACCGGAGAAATTACATACTCTTGACTCAGGCGATTTACGTGAAGATATGAATTAAACCACTGAAAAATCACCAAGCCAGGTCAGATAAAATCACGGAGCTATGATTTTTGAGCACAAATATTAATTCCTTTACACCAGGCGCATCTCACGTTACCATCGCCCAATTAATGCAACCAGAGCATGCTAATAATATTGGTAATGTTCACGGTGGTTGGATAATGAAACTTGTTGACGAGGTAGGCGCACTCGCTTGCATGCGTCATTCACGTCACAGAGTTGTAACTGTCGCCATAGATCAGATGACATTTCGGCAACCGATTCGTATTGGCGACCTGGTCACTCTTGATGCAGAGGTCACATACACCGGTCATACATCCATGGAAGTGGAAGTCTTGGTGACTGCAGAAAACCCGATCACAGGAGAATGTACCCATACCAATAAAGCATATCTCGTCTATGTTGCATTGGATGATAACCACAATCCAGTGGCGGTTCCCCCATTAATAATCGAAACCACTGAACAAGAAGAGAAAATGTCAGCAGCAAAAAACCGTCAGAGGCACAGGCTAATTAACCGGTAGATTTTGATCACATCAAAATCCTTAAATCAGGAACAAGATTCCAAATATCACATAACACATCCTTTTCGAAAGCTAAATGAACTGAACGATCATATCTCTGGAAAGAGAATATCCTTAATTGATGGTTAACGCATGGTCGCATCCAACCCTCTCAGAATGCGAAGCTCAAAGAATATGATAAATTAATTTTCCTAAAAGAATGAAGAAGAAGATGATGATATGCGATATATGTTATCCGAAAAAGAGA
>JBDRQK010000352.1:0-20545 GCA_043826315.1 Chloroflexota bacterium | reverse complement strand
ACTCTGGCGGAGCACGCATCCAGGAAGGGGTGGATGCCCTGGCTGCCTATGGGGAGATTTTTAATCGTAATGTTCATGCCAGTGGGGTGGTTCCTCAAATATCCTGTATTATTGGCACCCTGGGTAGGTATCATCCTGGCTACTGTAACAGGTTCAGGCCGATTCTTCTTGCAGACGCTGGTGGGATTTATCATCAGTGCCGGATTGATATTTGGAACCAGTCTTATGGCAGGCACAGCAGCCAAGGTTTTTCCACCGCAGTCATTCTTCCAAGCCATTTTCCACTCCCACTTGTGGTGGGCAGATATCCTGGTACTCATCCTGGGAACAATCCTGCTGGTCACATCTTTTATACATTCGGAAAAGCACCCCATTCTTCCAAGCGTGATGTTAACATATGAGTTATTTCTACCTCTGAGCGTAGCCGGTTTTGGGTTGGGAAGCGGTATTTCCGATTTTTGGCCTAATGGGATGCTGGTTTTTTGCGTGCACCTGGCGCTGGCCACCCTGGTGGGATTGCTGACACTGGCGGTGTTTGGATTCCGCCCGCGACGGTTTTCGGGATGTCTCTTGAGTCTGATCATTGGCTTGCTGGCCCTGGGAGGATTCTTATGGCTGAGCGGAACAGCCAATTTGATTCTGGATGGTTTAAACGTTTTTCAAGGTACCCCTGCCAGCCAGAACACCTCAACTGTTACCCAAACCAGTTTGGTCAACCTGGCAACAACCGAAACCAGTCAACCCAGTACACCGGAACCATCCCTGACACCTACACTGAAAATTCCAGCCACAATAATTCCCACCAGTACACTCACTCCTGAAGCCACGCCTGTATATGCCCTGATTTTTTCTGAAACAGGTGCTAATGTGAGGGCCAGCCCAGGCAGTGATACCATTATTGCCCGTCTACCAAACGGTTATTTGGTGGAAGTTCTCCCAGAAATCCAAATTCTGGATGGCATCACCTGGTTACACATTCGTACTTCTGATGGAGATGAAGGCTGGATCATTCAGAGCCTGGTCGTGACTGCCACACCTGAAGCTGGCTGGTAATACCTTCTCTATTGTATGTTCTTTATACAATGGAGATAACTCCCACTCAATATTGGAAAATTATATTTTGGAGCAAACCATAAAATGACAATCCATTTTGGAACAGATGGCTGGCGTGCTGTCATATCGGATACTTTTACATTTAATAATCTACGGGTGGTCACCCAGGCTATTGCGGATGCTGTTGTATCGGAGAATTGGGTCAAACAAGTCGATGGCGCAACTCAACCCAACTTACGCAGGATGGTCGTCGGATATGATACACGTTTCCTTTCTGATCGCTATGCCGTGGAAGTGGCGCGTGTACTGGCCGCCAATGGTATTACGGTTTTCCTGGCACGGGCAGATGCTCCCACACCCGTCATTTCGTTTGCAGTACGCCACAGCAATTCGATGGCAGGGGTGATGATCACTGCTTCGCATAATGCACCACGCTACAACGGCATCAAACTAAAATCCATGCTTGGAAATTCTGCCCTGCCTGAACAATGCCGGCGCGTGGAAGTTTATATTTCGGACAATGAGGAACGTGCCCGAGGTCCCAACCTGATGGAATATGACCAGGCTCGTGATGCTGGTCTGATCCAACGCTTTAATCCATTGGAAGCCTATTTCACGCATTTGCATACGCTGATCAATTGTGATGTGATCGCAGAAAACCCGCAGCGTTTTATTGTTGACTCGATGTATGGATCGGGACGAGGTGTGATCAAGACCTTCCTGCATGGAACCGGCTGCGAGATCAACGAGATACGCGGCGAGATGAACCCCGGGTTTGGAGGCGTCCACCCCGAACCAATCGCCCGTTACCTGGGACCGCTGGCAGGCGCCATCAGCACAGGCATGGGGGATTTTGGATTGGCTACTGATGGTGACGCAGACCGGATCGGTGCCATGGACGAACGTGGCAACTTCATCGACCCACACAAGATCATGGCCCTGTCTTTGAAATACCTGGTGGAAAAACGCGGTATGAGCGGCGCGGTGGTACGCACAGTTTCCACCACCCGCATGATTGATCGACTGGCAAAGAACTATGGCTTAAAATTATACGAAACACCAGTTGGGTTTAACCACATTGCGGACTACATGATGAGTGAAGATGTACTGATCGGTGGAGAAGAATCAGGGGGGATCTCATTCAAAGGACACATTCCCGAGGGAGATGGACCTTTAATGGGATTACTGTTGGTCGAGATGATCGCAGCTTACCAAAGCACCCTTTATGAAATGGTTAAAAATCTTTTGGCAGAGGTCGGTCCGGTAGTATATGAACGCAAAGATATTCGCCTCAGCCACCCAGTCTCCAAAGTTGCCATGTCACAATTTCTCACCAAACAGGTACCGGCAGAAATCGGTGGTGAAAAGATCACAGATGTAAGCAGCTTGGATGGTGTGAAGTATATACTTGCAGATGACTCCTGGTTGTTGATCCGCCCATCGGGGACCGAACCGGTATTAAGGGTGTATGCAGAAGGCCGCACACCTCAAATGGTCATGGACCTTTTATCTTACGGTGAAATCGTTGCAAAAACTGTAGTGTAATTCTGCTTAACTGTATATTAACTGATCGTATGACATCCACACCATCTCACCGCCTGGCTATAGCTGAAGCCATATTCATTAATATCATCTGGGCATCCTCATTCATATTTGTAAAGCTGGCTCTCAAAGATCTTGGACCGCTGACCATTGGCGGGTTGCGTTATTTTATTGGTTTTTTGATCCTGCTGCCTTTTATTTCGAAATCCAAAAGACGCCTGAGTTTTTCGCGGTCGGTCTGGTTACAGCTTTTGATCATTGGCTTCAGTTCCTACACTCTAGCCAACAGCGCAATGTTCTGGTCATTGCTCTACCTGCCTGCCACCACAGTATCCTTCCTGATGGGGCTGAATGCCCTGCTGATATTTATTGGAGGGATGATCTGGTTGAAGGAAATTCCAAATCGCAAACAGACCATTGGGATCTTCATCACGATGGTAGGGACAGGCATGTTCTTCTCAAAGGGATTACAACCGGGCGAACCCATAGGGGTCATTCTTATGTGCTTGGCGCTATTATGCTTCACCATATTTGGGATACTTGGACGTAACACCGCCAGGACACAAACTGTGGACACCTTATCTCTAACGGCATATCCACTGGCGATTGGCGGCGGGTTATTACTACTTATCGCGATTCCGATCGAAGGGTGGCCACACGCATCCATCCAAACCTGGGGGCTTGTGATCTGGTTGGCAGCCATAAACACCTCCCTGGCATATGTACTCTACAATCATTCGTTACAAGTCTTAACAGCTTTTGAGATGAATATATTGTTGAACCTGGCACCCATTGGAACCGCGATCATGGGATGGTTTTTTCTCAACGAACACCTAACATCGATCCAATTCACAGGCATGATCGTAGTCATTGTGGGTGTAAGTCTGGTCCAACGCAGGGCTATCCGCAAGATGAAAAAGGTTCAGATTCCAGCGAATCAATAGATTTTCCAGGTTCAAGAAAGCGATCATCCATTCTTCATCCAACGAAATATCTCAATACTTGCATAATAGCAGGGAGGTTCAATTTTATCTTTATTTTTTATTCAGACCATTCATCAAAATGAGCGACAGGCTTACAGAACAGTGCCTTAAATCAGTGATTAAATAGAAAACATCCCGCAAACTGCAAACATGGATTTCGTCCATCCTTGATGCAATTGCGGGATGCAGATTTAATCGACCAAAAATTTATTGTGTTGGCACTGTGCGCATTCGCCTGGCCAGGAGGATCACCACTATGAGGGCAAATGCCATAATCACCAATCCAGGCAGACCAACATCATCAGCAAAACCGCTCTGTGGCAGACCTCCAGTGGCTGTTGGAGTAAGTGAACCTAAGGCATCTTTTGTGTTCAAAGCAGACCAGGTGGCAGTCATAGCGCCATCTACCTGACTCTGGGTTTGGGAGGGAACCGCCAGGAGGGGAGTTGGACTGGCTTGTGGAAGATTAGGCACCATGGTTGTAGCAACAGCAAGAGAGGCCTGAGTACCGGTTGCATATGCCTGCATCGTAGATGTCATGGCCTGGGCTATCATGGCATTTTGAGCTTCAATAGTTGCTTGTTGTGCAGATTGAGCGGCTTTTTGCTGCGGGAGAAACACCAATGCATATAAAGCCATGCCGATAATCGATAAAAGGACAATTCCAGCCAAAGCTCCAGCTACGATTATAAAAGTCCGATTAGATTGCGCAGGTGGCTGTGGTGCATCCGTATCCATATTGAAATCATCACCTTGTTCAAACATAAGATCCTCCTTGTTCAATTATATCATCCAAGTATTTCCAGATTAACCAGCGGAACAACCACTTTCTGACCGCTTTCAAGAAGAACATCTGCCGCCGGAAGACATAATCCGCTTGGAAATTCAGATAAACCGGACCTAAGATTCGTCAATGTACCTACTTCAAACATATTTGGGTTTCGGCGGATGCGAACTTGTTGACCGTTGGAAAACTCAACCGAATCCTGTGCAAGTTGTGGTGGTTGTGCTGCAGGCAAGGGAATGAATATTTCCGGACGACTACCCGTATAGCGATCGTAAGAGGTACTGTTGAGAGCTACTTCCTGCTTGGTATTGGAAATTAATAATTTAAACGCGACAGTATTCATTGGGTGATGTCCAAACCCATCTGTTACCATGATCGGAAAATGTAGATTTTCAGCAATTGGCAATAATTCCGGAGATATGCTACCCAGAATCAATCCACGTAATGGCAGTTCATCGGCTACTTGTAAAGCATGAGGATCACAACAGTGACCAGCTATCAGGATGGAACCTCGCAAACTGATATCCAACTTATCGGCTTCCAGAACATCTCGAGGTGAATTTAATTGCGGTACAGGCAACATTAAACCCATATCCACACGGTTATTACCCCAAATTCCCTGGATCAGAGTACCATGAGCTGTAATATCCACTCCTCGCTCAGGAATCACCCTGGTAATGGTTCCCGGAAGTCCTGCACGCAGTTCAAAAACAGGATCCCCAATCTTCATTAACACCTGCCCGCCTCCCACAGCCACCACACGCCCATCCTTTGGTGAGGAGACAGAATGCGAGATCAGCCCCGGAAGTTGTGCTATTAACTGTTTCGATGTCAGACGTTCGCCGACCCTGCAACGGATCAATTGATCCGCCTTATCAGGGGATATCCCCAACAAGCAAGCAATATCCACCAAAATGTGTTCCTTACCAAGATTGGTTTCTGCAACCACATCCAGAGGAGCTACTTTTTGGTTCACACGAACCAAGACCCGTCCAACGGATGGCAACAATCGTTGGCGCAGGATGGTTGTCATTGGCAAAATGTGAATTACGGGAGCCAGCATCTTTTGTCTAGCCTCCTAGGGTCCAGATCCATTTTTTAATCATTTCAAATCTACGTCCATTTTCTTTGGAAAGCTGGATCGGACGTCCGCGAGCATCGATGACCACTCCTATCTGAGTACCACTGACTTGAACTTCCCCAGAACGACCGGGACCAAAACCGACATCCGAGCGATGAAGAGGTTCAAGAAATAGTTGACCAGATTGTCCACCGGGTAAGGGCAACACATCCAGAGTGCCTTGATTGATCTCAAATTTTGTTTCGGTTCCTTCTTTAGTTACAAGGCGGCCGCGAAGAATGGGAGTTCCAAGCCGAACATTGGAAATTGGAGCGACCAAACTTGCAAGACCCATGAATGCACCCGATTCGAGAATTTGCACTGGCAGGATCGGGTTTATCCCTGCTGCTGCGCCCATCCCTGGTAGGAGATGATTTTGATCTAAAATTATTGTAGTTGTTCCAACCGGCTGGATTCCATCCAGGATCATCAGCAATCCTTGTCCGATGGTAGCAGCGTTGGTGATGGCGCTGCCTGACACAAGTATCGGTTCAAAAAATGGGAATCCTCCGGATGAAGGTCGCTGAAAATTGGCAGGAATTTCTTTATTTGCCGTCTCAATTGCCAGGCGCAAAACCTGGCGGGTGATAGCTTGTTCAATTGCCATATCCTCTATCGTGACCGGTATGCTTTCGGGATAAACAGATTTTTGATAGAGGTAATCACGCACGTTATTTGCTGGAATATCCAATGGCAGCCAGCGCAAAATATCATCCAGGCTGGTATAACGAAGCAGATCAGATAAGTTTTCACCCAATCCAAATTGAGGATAGACTCCCAGCGCGAGTTCGCCCTGAAAACCTGATGCAATTGTGGTGGCAGATGCACCAATATCCACCCCCAGAATGCCTTTTGATTTATACGTTTGACTCATAAAACGGATCATTCGCCCCTGAGCATAGGCGGTGGGTAGCAGGTTCCCATTTGCCCAGGAAGCAAGCTTCTCGACGCCCCCCAATTTGTTCCTGCGTATTTGCATAAATGTATTTGCCAACTTATATGATGCAGGCTGAATATCTTCCACGTCCAATGAAGGGCGAATATTGGGGCTGATATTCAATGAGGAGGTCAATGACGACAAAGATTCAGTAACATCTTTTGCCACAGCCTGATTTCCAACAAACAACACCGAGGGACGGTTTTCAGCCGGCATGAGGAAACAAGCAAGGCCAATGATATCGATTTTCTTTTGCACTGATTTAATTGCACCGTCGTTCGTGCCGCCGGCAATTAGGATGAGATCCGGTTCCAGGTGCAATATACTATCGATTTGTTCTTCTGGTTTTCGGGGATCATTCACGCCAATGTTATCCACAACATTTGCATAAGTTGAACATGCCAGTCGGTTGACACTCTGAAGCGAGACCTCATCCAATAAACCTACAATTACAGTTTTAATGGATGGTCCGGCCGAGATGGTAGCCACAAAGCTGTCAATCCCGACGCCATCCTTGGTTGGGATGATCAGGCTTCGATTTGAATCCAAGAATAACCGTCCTGTGGTTTCCTGCAAATTCTCAATTGCGCGGACAACACCTTCCCCCACATCTTTGACCGGTGCCATGGCAGAGGTTGGCGCTTGACCAACGGCAATAAATCTATAGCCACCTTCCACCACATCAAAGAGCATAGCCCGCGTGGTGCATGAACCCACGTCTACTGCAAGTACAGAATCTGCGTCAATTAACGATGAAGGCATAAGAACCTAAAAGAAAGAAGAAAGAAAAGCCCATAAAGAAAACATTCGTTCGGTCAGCGCGGTCATGGCGGCAGCATATGCCCCAGCGAACAGTACACCGAAGGTTACAGCAATAAAGATCTTCCCAATCCAAGCCAATCCTGAAACCAGCTTGCTACGTTGAAATCCATTGGAGGTTGTGTGACCGCTGAAATGAAAATAGATCAGCGTACTTATCGTTCCCACTAAAAAGATGATGCCTTCAAACAGATGTTCCAACTGGCTACCACCAATAGAGGAATCGAAGAAATCGATCGAAGCCATTGTCTGTGGGATAATCGTTCCGAAAACTGCACCACCAATAGCCACAGCAGCTGCCACCCCCACCAAGAAAGCCATTGCCGGGTTTCCCAACCGAGCCGAACGTGGTGAAAGTTTTGCGAACAACAAGAGCCCCAGCAAGGCTGGAACTACAAGAAGCAAACGTTGCTGCATGTTCCCAAACAAGAGAGGGTCGAACAGTTTTGGCCACAGGACATGCTGCCAGGCAACCGAAGCAGCATATCCAGCAGAGACACCTACAAAAATATAGATGACCAATCTGAAAAGAGGGTTATCTCCAATCAGGTAACTAAAGATCATCAGAGTAAAAAGAAAGCTGATTAATCCAGTGATCAGGTCTATAGCAGAATTGGAAAGCATATTCAGGCCTCTCTCTTAAGTGCCGACTTGCGGTTCTTTCGGTTAGAAATGATACTCCAGAGAGCTCCCAAGAGGATGATCAACTCGGCTATAAATAATCCGGAGCCGAAAGAATCCCAATATTTCTGTCCCAGACCCGAAAGCTGAAGAGCCTGCTCGTAGGCTTTTCCTCCTGCCAAACCCGTCACCAATCCTTTGATCTGCTTTGAATCATAAAAGGGACGGATCATGGGTTCTGCCTGGGCACTGATCGCCATCAACAAGGGGGTCTCGCCCAACTTCGAACCGGTCTGTTCGACCCAGATCCTGGCGGTATCAGAATTATCAGTGAGAACGATCACCGCTTTAAAATCTGCCAGGGTATGAATATCCAGCAATAATAATGTTTGCCAGGGCAGGCTGCCGTCAATTGCCCGAGGAATGGTCTGAGAGGGATTTTCTACAAAACTCAGCACACCAGAAGCTCCTCCAGCCAGATATCCCAAATTCGTATATTGCAGACCGCTTTGTAAATTATGCTGACTCTGGGTAGCATTTAAGAAATGCTCTGCAAGGGTAGACCCGGTGGGAGAGGTAGAAAGAATCACCACGTGCGTATTCTTAAAAAACAGGTAATCCACCATTGGTGCGGCAGTAACTTCAATCTCTCCTGAATAGGCAGGTTCGTAATCAAAAACCAAGAGAACCGGAGAAGCTGGAGGTAATCCAATTAAAATTTCATGGGCTGCCGTCAACTCAGGTGGATAGTTCAAAGGTAGAGGTATGATCTGTTTGGTGCTGAAAACTGGATAAGCCACTACCAGGAACACCAAAGACGCCACCAACCAGCGCAAAATCTGCCGGGGTAGTTTCTTTTCCGGCACAGAAGATGATTTAGCCTGGGTCTCAAAACCCAGCATGTGTTCCAATTGATCTGCTTGTGAACTTTGATCATCAGATACCCGCAATTTGATCGAATAATTAAGCGGTTTGCGCAATTTTCCCAAACCAGGAGTGGCAGGTAAAACACCGGACAACCCAGCCAAGGGTCCAGCCTTTTCTGTTATTTGTTCCAGGATTTTGTCTGAACTATCCACGTCAGCAACCATAGATTCAACAGGTCGCATAGCTTGAACCCAAGTGGGAATTTCTGCGGGCAATAATTCATCGGCAGCAGGTTCGATTTCCAGTTCTTCTTCATTCGACAGGGAATCTGCATCCCCTGTATCCAGTGATCCTAGCCATTCCGGATTTTCACCAAGAGGCAATGTTTCTGATTCAATCCCGCTGAGACTTTCTTCCATGTTCTGGTCGGGAGTTCCACTTGAAATGGTATCGGTTTTATCAATATTTGCCAACCAATCGGGCATCAACTCCGAACCAGATGGTTGTTGATCAAGATCTGGTATGGAAAATTCGTCTTCTTCTTGATCAATGAAATCACTGTCTGTATTCATATCCGTCAATATGGAGGATTCGCCATCGACAGGCATCAATTCATCCATGAAATCAGATTTAGTTATGTTTTGGTCAGATTGAATCTCTGCTGACTCTGCGTCTTCATCTGCTGCGCTGTCTGCTTCAGTTGCATCCTGGAGTTCAGACCCCATCGCCTGGAACCGGTCAGGTGTTTTAGAAGCAGGAAAGGCAGCCTCTTCAACCGAATCCGAAGCATCAGGGTCTACATCCCTGAGCCAATCAGGTAATTCAGATTCAGGATCGCCTTGCTCCCCAGAATCCTGAGGGTTTTCCTGCAATTCCTTCATCCAATCCGTGGATTCGGATTCTGATGACTGGCTTTCTTCGATTTTTTCTTGATCTCCAGATTCAGGGAAGGGACTATCTTCAGCAAAAGCCTGCGTTTCGGACTGCAAATTACGAAACCAATCCGGAATTTCGAATTCACCCTGAGAATTCGCTTCAGAAGTATCCGGATTCTCGACACTCATTTTATCCAGCCAATCAGGTGTTTCATCGACAGAGTCTGAAGCGGCACCTTCAGATGAGATTGCATTTGATCGCGTTTCAGCCTGCAGGCGGTTCAACCAATCAGGTGTAACCTCATTTTCTTTTTCAACCTGGTTTTCATCCCCTGTTTGGGAATCGGCAGCCTGGGAATCAACTTCTGCTTGAAGTTTTTTCATCCAATCCGGGATTCCTTCTTCAACAACAAGTCCTTCCGTTGGTGTTTCTTCCAGCTCCTGGTGTGGTTCCAGTTCCTGATCAGAAGAATCTCCACGCAAGCTGTCCAGCCAATCACTATCCACTTCTGGTTGGTTTTCATCGTTTGATCGGACGGATGACAGTTTTTTCCCTTCCAAACCTTCACTATTAGGTAACGATGAAGAGGTTTCATCCTCTGGTTCGGTAGTCTGTTCCAAATCTGACAACCAATCTAATTCTTCATCAACAGGATCAAATGTTAATTTATCTTCCGTGGTATCAAGATTCTCAGTGGTCTTTGCAGGTCCATGGATTTTTTGGACATCATCCAGAGACCCTTTCTGTGCCAAGGGATCAATATCAGGGGTCTTATGCTTGGGCTGACCACGCAATTTACGCAACCAGGCAGGCAGTGAAGATCCCATTTCGGAGGATCCCTGCCTGGAAGAGGGCTCGTTCAACTGGAATGATTCATCTTCGTGTGTTGAAGGATCCGCATAACCAGCCATCTCCAGGTCTGAGGTGTCGTTTCCATCCAGCGCTTCTCCCGGATGAAAATATTCATCGTCGCCAGGTGAAGAAATATCCAATGGTACAAGGCGAGCCTGGCAAAACGGACATCTATCCAGCTCATCAGAAACAGATTCCCCACACATCTGACAGCGGATTTCAGCCATTATTTACTCCCATAAGGACGGTCTGCACCAAACAACACCCGCAATCCGGTGGTCAGCGTAGCCAGGGCAACGCCAATGAGAATACCCCGGGCACCTGAAGCAGCCAAAACCTGGGCAATAAATGGCCGCAAAATATCACCGATGAAGGGTAATTTACCAAACGGTAAAGGCGCTGTGCCAAGAAGTATAAGCAAGGTTGTCCCAAGAAATATCACTGAGAACAAGTTGGGTTGCCTGCGTAACAAGTTGATACTGGCAATTAACAGGGTAACAGCCAGGAGGGACATCAAGCTTTGTTCCACTGGCAGTTGAACCGAATAAAAAATGAAGTTCATGGCTGGATGCCCGGGTTTAAAAATTAATCCAATAATCAGAGTTACCAGCAAGGAAGTGATCAGAACCAGGCTGAAGAATCCGCCCTTTTCTTTGTTCTTAATTCGATTGGTGTTGACGGATAGAAGGTTAAGCACACCGATGAAAACCATAATGGCAGCCAGGGTGACAGCCCAATCCAATATCAAGCTGCGCAGGTCCGACAGGATGGGTATTTGAAAGAAATAGCCTGCCAGGACAACCAAACCGACCAGGATGGCAACCAAAGTGGAGATTATCCCTTTCACAAGAACCCCCCCAGTTTCAGTATCGCACCCAGCAGCATACTTATGATCAGAATCCAGCGCAGAATATCCTGCACACTCAGGCTGGCTGCGTGCATGGGAGAATGGTTAATATATTCACTGACTGCGTAAAGTTCTTCACCTATCAAGGGTTCCTGAGCGCTGGCGTATAAAACCGCCTGCGCAGGCAAATTATCACTGGCGGCCAATAAAAAGCTCTTCTGTCGGTCTGCTGCATCGGCTATTAGACCAGCTTCCACCCCAAAGCTTCCAAGCAGGATATTGGCTGAGACATGTTCATCGCGCATCATTGGCAGCGTGCCGGAAGCATAAGAAAAGGGGGTTAATCCGCTCAGTCGGGCTGCGGAGGCATCAAAGTGACCGCCTCCAGTGGCTTTCTGGTAGGAAGTCTGCATGACATCCTGCGAAAGCATCGTCAAGCCGGGTTCTCCGGAAGTAGCAATTGGGGTTCGGTCACTGGTGGAGGTCAAATCAGCCAGGTTTTTCAGGGCACTCAAACCAGCTAATCCTGCAGCCCCCTGAGTGGATGTCAGATTGCCACGCCCTAGGGAGACATGCAAACGGTTGCCATCCTCAACTGCCCGGGCTACTGCTTTTTGCAGCCGGGTAACTGCAGGTATCTCTCTAAATTTCGGGGGAGATTTGCGCTTGAAGATGGTAAAACCGATCAGTAAACCTGCACTGCCAGCCACAATGGCAAGAGCGATCATCGTTGACCCAATCATGTGGTCCCTTTCTCTCGCAAATAAGAAATAAAAGCACGCCCTTCATCGGATTCTTCCAATACTTTAGCCAATTCTTGAATTTGCCGACCAGGTAATGCCGGACGAAGGAAGGGTTCTCCAAAATGCAGAGCCTGAGCCCCCAGGATGGTCAACGGACCGGCTGCTTCCAAGATCCAGGCTGCGATACCTATTAATCCGCGTTGGCGTAAATAATCTGCCCAAACGGGCCAAGAAGAGCGCATTTCCGGGTTGGTTTTTATTTGCATCGATTCGCCTATACGCTTAAATATCAGTATAGCACAATTAAACCATTTTATATCTACAGGCGCGGGAGGTCAAGTAGTGCAATGAGGGTATTAAAAACAGATTATTACCCCTAAAAATGAGGTAAAGCAGACCTTCTAGTTTTTTTCTCTGGATCGGTAGATTTTCCAAAAATGCCGGGCATCTCCTCCCGAACGCTTATAGTATAATGAAATTAATATCCGCTAAACCGAGGAAAATATGACCGAAAAAAAGATCCGTGTTTTAGTCGCCAAACCTGGCCTGGATGGCCACGATCGCGGTGCGAAGGTGGTTGCACGTGCCCTACGGGACGCCGGAATGGAGGTCATCTATACCGGCTTGCGGCAGACACCTGAAATGATCGCAGAAGCTGCCCTGCAGGAAGACGTGGATGCAATCGGATTATCGATCCTATCGGGTGCACATATGGCCCTGGCACCACGCATCCTTGAGCTGCTCAAAGTTAATGGACAGAACAATGTCAAAATCTTCCTGGGAGGCATCATCCCGGATGAAGATGTGCCTGAATTGAAAGCCATGGGCATAACTGGCATTTATGGTCCCGGCACTTCCACCGAAGTTATTGTGCGTGAAATGCGCGCAGCCATACTGTCAGAACCGGCTGCCTGAGATGCTAATATAAAAGTATTTCATTAATGATGAATTTGGTTGAAGCCCTACTCACTGGTGACCGCCTGGCGCTCTCACGCTTGTTAACCCAGGTGGAAAACGGTACACAAGATGGACGTTTCGCCCTTAACGAATTATTTCAGCATACCGGCAAAGCGCACCTGGTGGGTGTGACGGGCGCACCGGGTGTTGGAAAATCATCCCTGGTCAACCAACTTGCGCTGCACATCCGCAGCCATAACAATAAGACGATAGCCATCATAGCGGTTGATCCCACCAGCCCTTTTACCGGTGGTGCTGTGCTCGGAGACCGGGTGCGCATGCGCAATCTGGCCGGGGACAACGGTGTATTCATCCGTTCCATGGCTTCACGAGGTACGCTGGGCGGTTTAGCCCATGCCACATCAGCGATGGTCCAGGTATTTGATGCAGCTGGATTCGATATCATTCTCATTGAAACTGTAGGTGCAGGACAGGCGGAAGTGGACATCGCCAGGTTGGCTCATACCACCCTGGTGGTGGATGCACCTGGCATGGGTGATGATATTCAAGCGATCAAAGCTGGAATTCTGGAAATTGCTGACATCCTGGTCATCAATAAAGCCGACCGCCCAGGTTTGGAAAATATCGAGCATGCCCTGCGCGGCATGCTGGAGATGGCTCATCCGACCCAACGTATCTTTCGACACCATGGCAATTTTGAAATCGTGGAGGCACCAACCGATTTACAAGATTCTACGAACCATCTTTGGATCCCCCCCATACTAAATACCATTGCCACCGATGGATCTGGAATTCCGGAATTGGCTGAAAGTATTTTCCGACATGCCAGCTACCTTGAAAGCAGCGGAGATTGGAGCCTGCGAGAACGTTCACGCCTGGAGAGTGAACTGGATGCTCTCATCCAGGATACCCTGACCCAACAATTTCGCTCCAATCTGCCGGCAGAATTGTATGACAAGGTGCTGGGTCACATCCTGGAGCGTAAGCTATCCCCCTGGGAAGCAGTCGAAACTTTAATGAACGGGAGGCTGAGATGATATTTGGCAAACGAATTCGCCTGCGTGGAGTTGAAAAGGAAGACCTGCCTCTATTTGTAAAGTGGCTGAATGATCCTGAAGTGATCGAGGGGTTGATGTTTTTCCAGCCTCTAAGTTATGCAGAGGAAATACGTTGGTTTGAAAACCTGGCCAATCTCCCTGCGAGCGAACATCCACTTGCGATTGAGATCCAGGATGGTGAAAACTGGCGTATGATCGGTGACTGTGGTTTTCATAACATCTCACAGATCAATCGCAGTGCTGAAGTTGGCATCTTTATCGGAGACAAGGTCCTGTGGAATAAAGGCTACGGTACCGAGACCATGCAACTCTTATTGAAATACGGTTTTGAAAGCCTCAATCTCAACCGTATATCGCTGGTGGTATACGATGATAATCCCAGGGCGTTGCGCGCTTACGAGAAAGCCGGTTTTGTGCTGGAAGGGCGCCGACGGCAGGCAAAATATAAGCATGGCAGGTATGGCGATGAGCTCCTTATGAGTATCCTGCGATCCGAGTGGGATGCAAAACAATTACTGGAGGGATGATGTCGATACATTCACATGAACTAAAAATGTATGGTGAGATCAAACTTTTTGCTGGCACGGCTTCCCCCGATCTTTCTCAAAAAATTGCTGAATATCTGAATACCAGCCTGTGCGGTAGGGATATCATCCTGTTCCCCAATGACAATATATTTACCAAGCTCCATGGCAGTGTACGCGGACAGGATGTATATGTCATCCAGACCACTTCTGCACCGGTCCAGCGGAACCTGATGGAACTCCTGATCCTTTTGCAAACCCTGCGCCTGGATTCAGCTGCCCGAATAACAGCGGTTGTTCCCTATTTGTGTTATGCACGCTCAGACCGAAAGGACCAGCCACGGGTACCGATCACTGGACGCCTGGTAGCAGATATGATCGAAGTGGCAGGAGCAGACAGATATATGACCATCGATCCTCATTCGGGACAGATCCAGGGATTCTTCTCCATACCGGGAGATGTACTGACCTCTGCCCACCTTATGATCGATTATGTCAATAAAAACCTGCGCCAATATTTAAAAGATCCGGTAGTGGTAACTGTTGACCTGGGGTATGCCAAGAAAGGCCGCAACTTTGCTGCCGGTATTAATGCCCCAATAGCATTCATTGAAAAACGTCGTGTTGCCAATAATGCCAAGGCTGAAGCTCTAACCATCATAGGTGAGGTAAAAAATCGGGATGTCTTCCTGGTTGATGATGAAATAGATACGGGCGGTTCCATTGAACAGGCTGTAAACCTGCTTAAAGCAGGTGGGGCTCGCCGAATCTACATTGCTTTTATTCACCCGGTATTTTCATTAAATGCAGCTGAACGATTGGCAGCCTTGCCAGTCACAGAATTCATCACAACCGATTCAATTCCCATTTCAGCGGAAAATTGCACATTGCTTGGAGAACGTTTGACTGTATTATCGATCGCACCACTGCTGGGAGAGGTCATCTTACGAGCTCATGAAGGCCGCAGCGTTGGTGAAATGTTCAACGAATAATTTTTTCACCCAAGAATAAAGGAGAATGGAAATGAAAGGCAACGTCAGACTCATTGAAAAATTGAACTTCCTGCTCGCAGATGAATTAACTGCCATCAGCCAATACATGGTCCAGGCTGAAATGTGCGACAATTGGGGATATGCCCAACTCGCCGAAGTGATCGAAAAACGTGCCATTGATGAAATGAAGCACGCTGAAAAGCATATTGCGCGCATCCTTTTCTTGGAAGGTCAACCGGTTGTCAGCAATCTGAACAAGATCAATATCGGACAGGATGTGGAATCCCAGCATAAAAATGACTGGGCTGCCGAAGAAGGTGCCATAAAAGCTTATAACGAGGCCATCAAACTGGCTGTTGACCTGGGAGACAATGGTACCCGGGAATTACTGGAAGAGATCCTTGAAGAGGAAGAAGAGCACATTGATTGGATCGAAGCCCAGATGGACCAGATCAAACAGATGGGTATACAGAATTATCTTGCCCATCAATTGAGCTAACCTTCGTTTTCAATCCAGTAGCGAATTGATTCCTTTCACTGCCTGGATGTGTCCATAACCCGGAAATCCGATTTACACTCTTGATACCCTGATCACCGATGGGAGAGAGTGGAGTGAAAATACAACCCCACTCAATTTTTCTCCAAGCCAACGCCCTTGAGGATCATTCTTACATTTTCCAACCTACCCTATGCCTGAATTACCTGAAGTGGAAACCATTGCAAGAAGGCTGTCACCCATCCTGGTTGGCAGAGTGATCACGGCAGTGGATCTACGCTGGGCGCGCAGCCTGGCAACTCCTGCACCTTCAGAATTCCGACAACGGTTAGGCGGACAAACGATCGAAAGCATAACAAGACGTGGCAAATATCTGCGCCTTTATCTTTCACAGGATCAATTATTGATCCATCTGCGGATGAGCGGAGATCTGTTTACAGGAGAAGTCAACCGTATCCCGGAGAAACATGACCGCCTGATCCTGGGTTTGAGTGGGGATCTTTCTCTGATCTTCAATGATACGCGCAAGTTCGGACGGATCTGGCTGACAGATGATCCAAACCAGGTATTAGGTACGCTCGGACCAGAACCATTGGATGATGAATTCACCCCCCAGATCTTTTTTGACAGACTGCACAATCGCCATAGACAACTCAAGCCGCTCTTGCTTGACCAGACTTTCCTGGCCGGGATGGGAAATATCTACACTGATGAGGCATTACATTTGGCTGGTTTGCATCCTCGCAAGCTCTCTGATCATCTGACAGAACATCAAGCAGCAAACCTCTGGCAAGCTATCCGGAACATATTGCTTGAAGGCATCCATCGAAATGGCGCCAGTATTGACTGGGTCTACCGTGGTGGTGATTTTCAAAATTTTTTTCGGGTTTACGACAGGGAAGGAGAAACCTGCCCGGTATGTGAAACCAGGATCGAAAAAATGATCGTCGGGCAACGCGGCACTCACATATGCCCAAATTGCCAATCCTTATAGAAAGGTTGCTCCAACGAAAGATAGCCTGACTCACTTTCACAATCCAAATTTCCTGTAAAACTCGATACAAAGGACGGATAAAATGGAATGGAATCTAAAAACGATAGGGATCATCATTGCCATATTTTTAATTGGGTATATTCTCGGCTTGGTGGAAGCTGCCATCAAACAAAAATACAAAGATAAAAAAACAACCCGATCCGAAGAAAAAGAATTTTCAGGACCCCCACCTTTACCCCTCAAGCTGCCCAACCTGCTCAGTCTCAACCGCAATTCATCCAATTCACTGACACTGGAACTGGAAGGCCAAACCATTTCCAACAAGGATGAGCTTACTCCGGAAAAAAGACGCTTGTTGGTCAATCTTCTGGTCGAGTTACGCCCCTGGTTGGAAACAACTACCCCCACTCCTGCCTCCCCGCAGGCAAAGTCTCAACCTGAGAAAATAAACAACCAATATCCAACTGCTTCAGCAATTATTCCACCCCAATCATCTATTCCCCCGCAGAACTTACCAATACCGTCGGCTGAAAGCATCGTTTTCCAAATTAATATGATTCTGCAAAGCCGGCTGGCAGATTCACCACTGGCGAATCAAGGCATACGTCTAATGGAATCTCCCACGGGAGGGGTATGGGTGTATATTGGCTTGGACAAATACGAGGGAATTGATGCGATCCCGGATCCTGAAATAAAGGCCTTCATCCGAAAGGTGGTTGCGGAATGGGAATCGTCAACCTAATCTAGTCTTCCAGCCGTGTGCGGACCGTCAGGATCGGGCATCCTGCAATTTCTGCAATTTCGGCAGTAATATTCGGAAGGGTAAAATGACGCAAGCTGTGGGAGCTATACATTGACCCCATACAAACCAGATCATACTTCTCCACTTCAATTTCATCCAATATTTCCGGAACAATATGCCCATGACGCACTCTGACAGCAGATTGGATCTCAAATTCCTGTGATTCTTTCAACACTTGCCGAAGGGTATTTCCCTGAGGGGTATTTGTTGATAACAACTCCTGCCAATGATCTTCCACTTCATGAGCAAGGGGGTAATCCAATGTGATCGGTTCGACCACATGTAAAAATGTCAATGCGGCATGCAATGAAACAGCGATTGCCAGGGCTTCATGAAATACATCTATGGCATAACCCAAGCCACCCATACAGACCAATATTTTCCTGACCGGCAACCGGGATTTGGGGACATATAAAATGGGTATGTTCAAATCTTCCATAAAATACCGAAATGTGCGCCCCATAAAAAACCGGCGTAAGGGAGGTCTTCCCAGGGGGCCAATAACTATCATCGTATTCGCCTCGTGAACGGATCGGTGGACCATTTCCTCGGCTTGACCAGTGAGATATTCCACCTGGAAAGGAATTCCAGCTGCTCTAATGGAGGGAAGCATCTCTTCCACTAAAGCATTAACCGGGTGGTTCTTATCATCTGATTCGCACACACCTAAAACCTGTACCGAAATTTCCAGCATTTGTGCCAACCAGATGCCATATTCAAGTGCTGGACGCGTTTCCGGATGTCCATTGGTTACCAATATGAGATGATTCGTTTTAGTTTTCATCGGATCAATACAACTCCCAAAATACCCGCACCTACCAGGACGATAGGAGAAGGGACAGCCAATAAAAATGCAAGAAAGCTCAAAACAGCGATCAAGAGGATTTGTCTTGGGATACTTTTCTCGCTTCTGAATAAATTCCAGGCTACTACCAGAATTACCACAGCAACTGCCGGGCTTAATCCCATTACAAAACCCTGCATCCATGCTTCGCCTTTGAAACGTTGCAACAAGGTTACCACTCCCAACATCATGACCGTGGGGGGTAAAATTGACCCCAACAAAGCAACCAGCGTGCCCGGGATGCCGCCTGCTGCAAACCCAACAAACATTGCCAATTTAAGTGCTTCGCTACCAGGCAAAAGATGGGAAAAACCAACGGCCTCAACAAACTGTTTTTCTGTCATGATCGTTCCAACTGACTCTTTATACAATAGCCCTATGGAGGAAGGACCGGATGTGGAAAGAAGGTTGATCTTAAGAAACATCCAGAACAATTTGAACCAGAGGGTTAATTTAATTGATTTCATCAGAAAATAAATACTCCCAACAAACCCGCTGCAAACAATACCAGCGGAACAGGTGCTTCCAACAGCAACGCCACCAGGCTACCGACTGCAATCAAGAGTGTCTGCCAGGCAATTGAGCCATTGTTACTACTATTAAAAATCTGCCAGGCTACAAAAACCATCAAGATCGATACTGCCGGTGTAAGTCCGGACACAAAACGGGTTACCCAGGCTTCACGCCGCAAGCGGTTCAGGATGGAAACAACACCCAGCATGAGCAACGTGGGAGGTAGAATGGAACCCAGCAAGGCTACCAATGCTCCCAAAATACCACCAACCGAGTAGCCGATGAACATGGCTAATTGCAGAGCATCGCTACCCGGCAGGATACTTGAAAAACTGACAGCCTGGACAAAATCTGCATTGGTCATCAAAATACCAACAGATTCCTTATACAAAAGCCCCACCGAAGCTGGTCCGGAGGTTGTCAGCAAGTTCACTTTAATAAAAAGCCAGAACAACTGAACAAGAGTAGGCATCAATCACTTTCTTTTCAGAGCAACAATTATTTATAATGACCGGACAAAAACCCGTTTGATAGGTCAGGTTAATGTCTTGATGAGATAACTCTCTCCACGTTTAAAACCACGTTCCAGATAATATCTGCGTGTACCGATGGCAGCGATCACAGCAATGCGCTTGAATCCATGTTTTCGAGCGATGAGATCGGCTTCATCCAATAAGCGTGTCCCCAAACCGCTATGCTGGGTGGCACCATCGGCATCCTGACCTACTGGCAAGGATTGACCGTAAATATGCACCTCGCGGATGATGGCAGCCTCATCCAAATCTGACAAACCAACTGCAGGAGAATTAATTCCGGGCAAGGAAAGGCGGATAAAACCGGCAATTTTATCGTCCGGTGTGATAAAAGACAGGAAATGTTCCTGTGCCCCGCCTGCTGAGTAAACCTGATCACGCAATTCCAGATCTGCCATGACCACATTATGTCCACGGACCTCACGGCAGCGGATACATTCGCAATGAGTACCTCGCCGGAGCATTTCAGCCTGTACGTCCTGACGCAAGCTGGTGCGTTTGTTACCTGCCACCACATGCGTCGAGGGGATATCCCGAATAATGCGGTTGACACGGCAGTATCGTGGAATATCCGGTTTGATATCTGCCAACAGTGAAACCAATTGTTCCTGACTGTAAGGTTGGTATTCTCCTCGCTGCCAGAAGGCATATAAAGGTGCATTTTCCAACAACTGGCAGGGATAGATCTTTATCTCATCCGGGCAAAGATCCGTCCACAATCGCTTGAAATCCACCCGATCTGATTCCAGAGTAGCCCCAAGCAGGTTCGGCATATAGTGCAGAACGATCTTAAATCCAGCCGCCCGGAGCAGCGCGACCGCGCG
>JBDRQK010000351.1:0-24392 GCA_043826315.1 Chloroflexota bacterium | reverse complement strand
ATCAGCATGGAGACCTGGACATCCAAACGTCCTCCAGAAATTTATGAGGGTTATTTGTGCCAGATTGTTGAATTTGTATTGGCTCATAATGCGATACCAATCCTGGCGACCAAAGCTGACAATATTGAAGGTGACCAAAGCATAAATGCAGCAGTTGCTCGAGTGGCTTACAATTACGATATTCCGATGTGGAATTTCTGGGCTGCGGCACACCCTCTCCCTTCAGCTGGTTTGACCGAGGATAATTTTCACCTGACCGTAGGAATGAATTTCTTTGATGATCCAATCGAGATGAAAAAAGCTTGGCCAGTACGTAACCTTACTGCGCTGCAAACGATTGATGCTGTTTGGCGTGCTGTGAAATAGCATTTTTTATGAGTGTTTTATCATTAGAATATAAAATGGAAATATTGTATGCATCTTTAGATCCAGCTAAAAACCTTTACCAGGGTTAATTTGGGTAAGATTTTTTAATCATCCATTGAGGAGGATACAACCATGAAGATTAATTTCGGTATGTGGAAAACTGCGTTATCCACACTGGTTAAAATGGAAAGCAAAGAAGAATGGGATCAACTTGATGTGATATCCAAATGGCTGATCGCCACTCGTTCCGGAGTTACAATTGTTACCATTTATTCATGCTTGATAGCGGGGATATTGGCGTATCGCGATCAAAAGTTTTTCTTAATCCCCTGGTTGATCATAACATTGGGTTTATTTATCGCACATGGCACCAATAATCTTCTGAATGATTATACAGACTTCTCGCGAGGCGTGGATGCTGATAACTACTTTCGCACACAATACGGTGTGCACCCACTCTTCCAGAAATTTTGGACAAAAAAACAACAATTAACCTGGTTCACCTTCAGTGGTGTTTTAGCAACCCTGAGCGGAATTTATGCCCTGATCTTCACCAGTTTTTCGCCAGTTATTATCGGTCTCTTCATTTTTGGAGCAATAATTCTATTGTTATATACCTGGCCACTTAAATACATCGCTCTGGGAGAGATATCCATATTTCTTATTTGGGGACCCATTATGGTAGCTGCAGTTTATTTGGTTCTCAGCAAAGGATGGACAGAAAACATTTGGCAGATAGCTCTCGCCGGTATACCTTTTGGATTAAGTGTTGTAAGTATCAACCTTGGAAAACATATCGATAAATCTGCGGAAGACAGAAAAAAACATGTCTCGACATTACCTGTCTTGATCGGTGAAAAAGCCGCCAGGTATGTAAATATGTTCGTTCTCTTAATGATCTATGTTGTCATACTTTATCTTATCTTCGTTACGCATTATTTTTCCCCAATAATGTTGATCGTACTGCTTGCGGGAAAACGTTGGCTGTATGCATTTGCATCTTTAATAAAACCACGCCCATCTGAACCCCCAAAGGAGTGGCCAGGTTGGCCAACATGGTTCTCAGGTTTTGCCTTTTACCACAATCGCCTATTTGGAGACCTCTTCTTGATAGGTTTATTATTGGATACTTTCCTGCGCATCTTAGTAGGTAATTTCTGGTGGTAAGATTAAATACAAGTAATAGATATCCGACGATTTCTATACGATTATGTCAGGATCACAAAAAAAAGTTGACTTTCAGAACAAATCGTTTTATACTTTCGACAGGAAATAACCGCTTATGAAAGTATTGGTGAGACATTTTGAGTGAGTTTTTTGGAAGGCATGCATTGTTTTTGCGTGCCTTTCATCATTTTTCCAGAAGATTAAAGGGACAACTCTATTATTGGGGGGTGGGGAGTGTAAGTCGGTCGAACCTGTTCATACTCCCTCACCATTTACCTATTTTATTGAAATTGGATAACTAAATATAAGGAGTGATAATATGGACTATGGAATGATTGGAAAAATCGAAAAAGCCAAACGTTATGCCCAGGAAAGAAACCGCTTTATTTTCGAAGCGTTTACAGTGACAATTAACGGAGAAAATAATACCCACACTGTTAAATTCATAAATAACCAATGGTTGTGTGATTGTGATTTCTTCCAATCGCGAAATGTTTGTACCCATACAATGGCTCTCGAGGAAGTACTAAAAGATATGCTACCTGCTCCACAAGAAGCTTAATACACTGGTTTTCTTCCAATCCAATCTACCCTCATCAAACGAGGGTAGATTGCATATATAGCAGATTAACCCTCTCTTCTTTTCAGGTACAATTAAACTTATGAAACCTTTATCACGACGCGATTTTCTTAAACTTGGCAGCTTGGCATTAGGTGGTCTGGCATTCACTCCATTTCTCCCACAGATCACAGAATTTAATGATGTAGATCTTGCGCGTGTCGGAACCAAGTCTGTGAGTGTTTACAGCAAACCTTATGATACGAGTGATATTATCACCACATGGAACCAGGATGAGATCGTAAATATCTATGAAGTCATCACTGCCGAAACTCCCTCTTATAATCCAATCTGGTATCGGGTATGGGGTGGGTATATGCACCGCGCTCACTTGCAAAGAGTAAAAATTATTTACAATACCCCGGCAACTAAGATCACTGAAACTGGTCAACTGGGGGAGATCA
The DNA here is from genome assembly GCA_043826315.1 of Chloroflexota bacterium. Classification (GTDB taxonomy): domain Bacteria; phylum Chloroflexota; class Anaerolineae; order Anaerolineales; family Villigracilaceae; genus UBA12087. The sequence goes on along the minus strand of JBDRQK010000351.1, from coordinate 21,836 downwards.
CGGTCCCATATTCCCAGAGTTTTAATTTATCTAATCAAAATAGATGGTCGCTCTCCAGCCGCATTTATTATGGTTCGACCCATTGGATTACTGAAATTATTGAGGGACCCGATAAACAGCCCTGGTATCGTCTTAGAGATGAAATTTATGATGGGTCCATCTATTATGCTCCTGCGATTCATATGCGTGTAATACCAGATGAAGAATTAGCCCCTATTACCCCACTTGTACCATTCGATCAAAAAAGGATCGAAGTAAATCTGAGTTCACAAACATTGACTTGTTATGAATATAACAATATTGTATTGCAGACCAAGATTTCTTCTGGTTTAAAAAGCCTGACGCTCACAGGAGGTATTCCCACTGCCACACCTATCGGTGATTATAATATTCAAGGCAAATATCCATCCAAACACATGGGCGATGGTCAATTGACTTCTGATCTTCAGGCATATGAGCTTGTGGGGGTCCCCTGGAATTGTTTTTTCACTGCACAAGGTCATGCCTTTCATGGGGCTTATTGGCATGATAATTTTGGTATTCCCATGAGTCACGGTTGTATTAACATGCGGATTGAGGAAGCCAAGTGGCTTTTCTTATGGGCATTACCAATTTCAAAACCAGATGAAGAGTCCAATCGTAATCTTGGGACCAGTATTCAAATTTCTTAAGCTGTAATTATGCCCATATTAAATTGGCCACAAAAAGCCTTTAGCCCGGTACCAATAACGATTTTTAAACTCAATTCATACATTTATCCGAAGGGTGAGTCATATCCTTCAGAACTCTTTGAAAACCATTTATATTTAGGGGATAATCTGAAAACAATGACCTCCCTTTTACCGGATTATGCTGGTTGTATTGACTTGATTTATGCTGATCCCCCTTTTTTTACAAATAAGAAGTTTTCAGCCCGTATCGGTCGTGGGGAAGATTCCCGAAACCCGGCTGAATGGAATTTGAGCGATGGATATAGTGACCACTGGGTAGATATTGATGAATACCTGAGCTTTTTATACCCTCGTTTAATTTTGATGCACAAATTACTATCACCAACTGGAAGCCTTTACCTGCACCTTGATTGGCATGCGGATTCTTATGCCAGAATTTTGTTGGATGAGATCTTTGGAAACGATCGCCTTGTTAATCAAATAGCCTGGTTGTACCATGGGCCTTCTCCAATCAGGAATGCATTTAATCGAAAGCATGATACTATTTTCATTTATAGCAAATCGAAGAATTACACATTCAATTGTGATGCAATCCGAGAACCGTATAATCCAAATACGATAAAAACTTTTGCTTCTTCTGCAAAGGCTGGTTTTGGAAAAATCCCAGATCTTGAACGTGGAAAAGTTCCTGAAGATTGGTGGTACTTTCCTGTTGTCGCCAGGTTGCATAATGAACGCACTGGATATCCCACTCAGAAACCTGAAGCGCTTCTCACACGAATAATTCGTGCATCTTCCAACCCTGGAGATCTCGTTGCAGATTTCTTCTGTGGCTCAGGAACAACACCTCTTGTGGCAGCCCGGCTTGGGCGTCGATTTCTTGGGTCAGATGCCACCTGGCGTGCTATAAACACCACTCATCACCGTCTAATAGGGTTACCCGCAAAACCTTTTAGTATCTGGCAGGATGTTGAATTTAATGTACCTCGGGAGAAAACTAAATTGTGTTTTAATTTTTCGGGAACCAAAATAACCCTTATTGACCCACCTCAATTAGATTATTGGGAATTGGATCCTGACTGGAATGGAACGGTTTTTAAAAGTGCAGCTCAAGCAGTACGACCCATTCGTAATGGTCATATTCCATTATCTTTAAATTATCCATCCTTGGGAGATAAATTAAAGATCCGGGCTGTTACAATCAACGGGAAATTATTGGAGTTTGTGTTAGATAAAGAAACAGATTAATCCCCTTGAATATTAAAGATCTAACTGATAGCCAACCCCACGGATCGTCTTAAGAAGAAGTGGATGTTCAGGCTCAACCTCAAGGGCTCTACGTAACCAGGAAATATGGACATCGAGCGTACGAGTGTCTTCAGTATAATCTGTTTCCCACACCCGAGAAAACAATGAATTACGTTCAACCACTTCACCATGCTGCTGCATCAGGATGAATAACAAACCAACCAGACGAGGCGTCAGCCTGGTTCGTTTTCCAAGACAGCGAACAATTCGTCGTTCGACATCCAAACGGATAGGACCAACGCGCAGGGTTTTATCACTCTCTATTGGTAAAACGTGTTTCAAGCGATTTACCAATTTTTGAACTGTGAATGGCAGGTTTAATACAACATCTGCGTGACCGTTTTCAATAATCACCCCTTCGTCGATTATTAATATTATGGGAATGTTTTTTGTTTCTGCGCGTAAGGACTGGCAAATCCTATTTCCAGTAGAACGTAATGAGGCAGCAGCAACAATTATCGCATCTGGAACGATTCCTATTCTCAACTGATCCAGAGCATCTTTTCCGCTTGAAGCTAATTCAACATCAAAGCCCTTCTTCCGCAGAGAAGGAGCAAAGGCTATATAGTCAGATCGTCTGCCTTCAATGATTAATAGGGTTGCAGTGACATTGTCTATTTTCAAATTAATTATTCCCTTTAATTTTTCATTAACATTATACATCAATGTTAAAAGAATTTAACATAATAATTGCAGGTGTATGTATGACAACAAAATAAATTACCAAATATTTTATCTGTGAAGTTCTTTATTTATCAATGGATAACTTGTAGAAATCTATTCTAATGATTGCTTTTGAACCACTGAATGCCTAACCATCTGCTCAGACTCACGGACATATAATACAAAAATATTGCATAGCTCACGTATAAACAAACTCATTTCTTCAAGTGTAGTCAGTCGGGTTGGAACGGAACCTCCTGAAAACCCCAGGTAATAAAACCTATTATAAATCTTTATAATTCCTGTATCTTGAAGTGTAAATAGGTCAGAAGTTAAAACAGCACCTCTCTTATTCCACTGTCGACTTTCCGGGAGCTCATTTCTAATTACACCAAGAAGCGTATCGTCGTTTTTTGTATATTGCTCCAAGAGATTTAATAAGAAAGATGTACTATCTGCATCGAGAATTTTTCCAAGGAATAGATTCGCCCAACAATTGGACAAATCTCTCTGGGAAGATCGCCTGGGTAAATAAGTTGTCTCATTCATAAATAAATCTTTAAAAGAACTATCAATAGGTTCGACGCTATTTATGAATTTAACACAACTTTCAGTTGCGTCTTCTTCAGAATAAACAAGCATGGCAAAAAGAAGTTGTTTGAATGTCCTGTTATCCACACCTTCCTCTTCTAATAATGAAATTAGACCGGTTTTCTTTATATCCTTTGCATATAATTCTGTTATACATTGCAAAACTAAAACAGCTATTGGAACTTTGATTGTTGATGCGGGGTGATACGCTATCCCATCTCTCCATTCAAAAAGCTCTCCTTTGCCAATTTCCTTTATTAGAATATTCCATTCCCCTTTCTCTTGTTCTCTTAATTTGTTAACAAAAATATTTCGGTATTTCATGGATATTGGATCATTCGCTAAAATCTCTTTTTTTGATTTCCTCCTCCAAATATAAAAACCATCATTGCCCAATCTAGCCTCATTATTTCCTCCTTCTGCCGCCCAGGTTCTAAAATAACCAGATTTTATAGAAGGGTCCCAAAGCAGAACGTCATCGATAATATATCCATCTGGTTTTGATAATTGGATATTCGTCGTAGCAAATAAACAACCCGCTCCATTTATTCGGGAAATGGTAATAAGTTTATTATGTGTATCGCCTTTTAGGTATAAACAATCTCCCGGAAATAATTTACCGATTTCAGGCAGATCATTGAAATCTAATACCTCCATACTTTCCATAACTCTATAAGTATCAAAATCTTGAGGAGGAAATGTAAGTCGAAATAATTTTTGGTTTTCGTATGAACCATCAGGATTTGCCTGGAACATATCTGATGGAGTAATTCCTGTCAGCCTGGCTTTTTGACCCACAGATATTCTTCCATTGGGTTCTAATCTCCAATCAAGTAAAATTGCGATACTCAAAGGACCGTCGATATTTGATGGATACCCTCCTTTCTCCCTTAAAACATTACAAACCTTAAAAGCATCTTCTGGTGATCTGGCAATAAAGGATTTCGCTGATTCCGCCAGATCATTCATGTATCCTTCATGAATATTGATGGTTTTATCTAATTTGAGAAATCTGGGAGAAATGATTAATGAAACAACAGTTGGAACTGTCATTTTCAGGAAATCTTTCCTTGAAATCGACGATCCACCTTCTCTTGATTGTTTCTCTAATTGTTCTAATTGTTGAGTTGATGTATTATGGATCGATGATAATAATTTCATTATTAAATTATAAACTGATTTCCCAATAATAAGTCTTTAATAGAAAATAAGATGAATATTTATCTCATCGTGTTAAAAAATGGGGCTCCCGACACCGTACATATGATATTTCTATTTAGATGACACCCATTGTATAATTACAGAATAGTTTATGAAAAGATGGATTCGAAACAAGGGAATGATTTGTATTTAGCATCACCTGCTCTCTTTGTGAAATCTTATAAACATTTTTCATTTATGGAGGCGGTTCATGGCTGCATCTGAGAAAATCATTCGAACCCTACCAGAGCACGGTTGGTGTTTCATCTGTGGAAAGGAAAATCCAAAAAGCCTGGGTGTAAGATGGAATTTGATGGAAGATCAATCCATATCCACCCGGGTAACTTTAAATTTGTCCCAGCAAGGACCCCCAGGTTTTGCCCATGGAGGAGCATCCGCCGCATTACTCGATGAGGCTATGGGTTGTGCAGTTTGGTCAGCAGGGTATCAAGTGGTATCAGTTAATTTACAGGTCAACTACAAAAAACCTCTTCCCCTGGATACATCCATCCGGGTAGATGCAAATATTGAAAGTGTTGAAGGTCGGGTGGTGAATGCCAGTTCATCCATAAGCCTTGAAGATGGGACGATCCTGGTCACAGGTCATGGAATTTATGTTGAAGCGCCTGGCATGTTTGCTAATATTTGGGATCATATTGATATGTCGGGTTGATAAGCCACCTTCCATTTATTACAACCCTCTGGTAAAATCACACCCCGAAGCGTAGTACCCTTCGCTTCAACCATCTCATCTCGAAAGGGCTTGACAATGAAAGTATTATTAATTAAGGATGTATATAAATTAGGACGTGCAGGAGATATTAAACGTGTTGCTGACGGTTTTGGTCGCAACTATCTGGTTCCGCAAAAGTTAGCAGTATTAGCAACCCCCGGAGCATTAAAACAAGCTGATTTCATTCGTGCTAAAGCGACTGAGCAACGCGCAGTCATTAATAAAGAAATGGGTGCTGTAGCTGAACAACTCCAGAAACTTTCCCTGGTCTTTCCTGCTCGTGCAGGTGAAACGGGCAAATTATATGGTTCCATTACCAGCCAGGATGTAGTTGACTCAATTAAAAAGATATCAGGTATCGTAATCAAACGCAACCATGTGGATATGCAACCTTTGCGAACGCTAGGTGAACACACGATCCAGATTCGCCTGACCATGGATCTAATCCCAGAATTGAAAGTTATTGTTTTCCGCGAAGGTGAATCTGTACCGAAAGCTGGCAGCACAAAGGTAGAAGAGATGGTTGAGATTATTGAAGATACCATCGTCGAACCAACTGCCGAACCGATTATCGAAACTGTTGTCGAAACCCCTGGCGAAGAATAATCCTCGATAAAGGATTGGTATTTTGAAATATCATCGGTTCCACCATCAGGGGTGCCGATGATATTTTCTTATCTGAAATATGACTGACACTCCAGGATTCATTTTAAAAAGTGCACGGGAATCAAAAAATCTTAATATAGCCCAGGTGGTGAAAGGAACCCGGATTCGGACTGTTTACATCCAGGCGATGGAAACAGATGATTTCGCAACCCTCCCATCCCCTGTTCATATTCATGGTTTTTTACGTATCTATGCTGAGTTCCTTGGCCTGGATTCCAATGATCTGATCACAAAATTAGCAATTTTCCTTCAACAAGAAAATTCTGAAACAATAAGCAACAAAACTTTAATTGAAGATGCCAATGGACAGGGAGATATTGGTTTGAATAATTCCAAATCACCCTCTCCAATCATAACCAAAGAATTATCAACCATACCAACAAAGCCATCAGATAAGCTCCCTGCTGAGAAACCAGAAATCTCTCAAGACGAATCTTCACAGGAATCTATCCAATCTTTTATTTTGCAATCCCAACTAAATTCAAAAAGGATCTTTTCTTCCATTGGAGAAAAACTTAGAAACCAACGAGAGGCATTAGGCCTCTCGCTCAGCGAAGTTGAAAAGTACTCGCGTGTTCTCAAGCGATACCTTGAATCCATCGAAGCTGGGAAGTTTGAAGACCTGCCTTCTTCTGTTCAATCCCGTGGCATGTTAACGAATTATGCACGTTTCCTGGAGGTTGATACTGAAGAGATCTTATTACTCTTCGCGGATGGTTTACAAGCCCAACGGCAGGAAAGGCATCAACCTGACGCCCGAGATTCCACCATAATCTCAACCAATCGAATCTCATCCTTAAGGCGTTATTTTTCTATTGATCTGCTTTTTGGCTCCGGCATGATCATCTTATTAATTGTCTTTGCTGTATGGGGAACTGGAAAAGTAATTGACCAATACAATGCACCATCATCCGGATTGAACGTTGCATCCATTTCAGACATCATCCTTACACCAATTCATACTTCTACTGTTGAAGGGGTAGAACCCTTGCAAACTGCATTCGTGGAAACCAGTACTCCAGGTTTGGATGCGACCCAAATATTGGAAATCCCTGTGAATATACAGGGACAGGTCCAGGTTTATGTGGTCGTTCTTCAAAGAACTTGGGTAAGGATCATTGTTGATAATAAGATCTCTCTTGAAGGGAGAGTTGAGCCAGGCAATGCTTATTCATTCAACGGCAACGACCAGGTGGAAGTTCTTACCGGGAATGGTGCGGCATTGCAGATAATCCATAATCAAACTGATCTAGGAGTTATGGGTGTATTTGGTGAAATTGTCGATAATATATATACTCCAAATTCCATCATTAAACCCACTGCAACGATAACGCCTACCCGAACCAATACACCCAAACCCAGCATAACCCCACGGACAACCAGTACACAGATACCGTGAAGAATTCTTATCCATTCTTGAGATATATAATAAATTTAATAATTAATCTGGAGCACTATTCCCGTTGAAATTTTGGATTTATAAAAGAATTTTTTCCTATTAATTAAAGTTAAGTCACCTATTGCCATAAGGATAGCCATAATTATGAAACAAAAAACATTTCACTTGGTCTCATTGGGTTGTGCAAAAAATACCGTTGATTCGGATTCCATGGCCCAATTATTGGTCCTGGATGGATTTCAACCCATGGATGAACCACACGATGCCAATATTCTGATAGTCAATACTTGCGGATTTATCGGATCAGCACGTGAGGAATCTTATTCTGTCCTTCGTGAGTTGGTTGATCAGAAACTTCCTGGTCAAATATTAATAGCGGCAGGATGCTTAACCCAACGCTATGGCAGAGATGTCGCCCGGGAAGTACCAGGAATTGATGGAATCTTGGGAACACGCCGTTGGATGGATATTGTGCAACTGATCGGACAAATCCGCGAGGGTCCCCATCCTGAGCCATTGTTCCACTTACCAGACACACCTACAGTAGGCACTGATGAAGGTAATACGCTTCGGGTCAGTGTGTCGGGTACCAGTGCATATCTCAAAATTGCAGATGGCTGTCGTCGTCCTTGTGCCTTCTGTGCCATCCCATTGATCAAGGGAACTGCAGTCAGTCGCCCAATAAATGCAATCCTTAACGAAGCCATCAAATTACAGGCTGCCGGAGTGCGAGAGATCATCTTGATCGCCCAGGACACAACCGATTATGGGCATGATCTTGGGGTGAAAGATGGTCTGGCAAATTTGCTTGAGGAATTAACAACCAAAGTGCCAGGCATGGATTGGATCCGAGTAATGTATGCTTATCCAGGCTATGTTACTGATCGATTGATCGATTGCATGGCATCCAAGCCGAATATCCTGCCATATTTGGATATGCCATTGCAACATGCCCACCCGGATACCCTTAAGCGCATGCGACGCCCGGCAAATATCGAATGGGTCCATAAAACTCTAGGGAAAATGCGTTCAGCGATCCCCAACCTTGCAATCCGCACAACATTTATTGTTGGCTATCCTGGTGAAACCGAGCAAGAATTCCAGAGCCTTCTCAACTTTGTTTCTGACATTCGGTTTGACCGGGTAGGAACATTTAAGTTCTCATTTGAACCCGGCACTTTCAGTGAACCTCTTGGAGACCCTATCTCTGAAGAAGTTAAAGAAGAACGCTATCAGCGATTAATGGAAACACAACAAAATATCTCTTTACAGATCAATCAGAGCTTTGTTGGGAAAAAACTGGATGTTCTTATCGAAGGATACGACAAAGGTCTTTCCATTGGTCGTTCTTATCGGGATGCCCCTGAGATAGATGGACTCGTGATCATAGAAGGGAAAGCCAGAATTGGCAAGATTGTACCAGTTAAGATCACAGGTGCAATGGCTTATGATCTAACAGGAACTCTGTCTTAAGGTTTTGGTGTACGGGTTGGTCTTCTAGTAGGTACAGGCGTGGATTCTGGTTGATTCAGCTTATCGCATTTTGCCTGGGCAAAATTGGCTGTTGGGATAACCAAACTATTATCCTGGTGAGTTATCAATAAACCTGCTTGATAATAATTGCTGGCATTACAGTAGTCTTTATTCTCAAGAAGTAAATCTGCGTATGCAATCGCCGCGTATCGATAGCGTTGCATAGCCGTAAAGCAGGAAGAATCCATCAGATAAGGCATATTCAGGTAAACCTGATCAAAATAATAGAGTACTTGTGTCCAATCTATCCCCCAAAAGCTGGCACCTGTGATATAAAGGCGCGCCCAGTTTCTTAATCCCTCAGAAAGATTATCCAGGGGTCCAAATCGTTCTGCCAGAGTCAGATCATATATTCCACCCTCGAGGCTGACAGCTTTGCAATCTTGATTGACAATCTTAGCCTGACCACGCTGGATCAAGGCAATATAATACATCCCATCGACTTCCACAGTCTTATAGGAGGCATCTGCTTTCCTTAAGGCATCCAGGTTTTCAAGCGCAACAGTCCAATCCTGTGCTGCTATAGAATCACGTGCCTGAGAAAATATTGATTCTATGCCTCGTAAATCCGGTGTTGCTGTGAACATGGGAGTTATCCCAACTGTAGCTGTTGGAGAAAGGCTTAGTTTTAAAAGAACATCCACAAGTTTATCCTGTACCCCCGGATAATTTGGATCTTGTTGAATGACATATTGGAAATTTTTTAATGCCACCTGATACAAACCACTCTCCATGGCTTTTACACCCATTTGAAATTGTTCTTCAAGTTGTTGGTCTATTATCAATGAAGCTGCTTGGCGGCGATCCCCGAGACCAGACTGATATCCAATAAATAGTCCAATGATCAGGATTATTAAAAAGACCAGGATCGTGATCCACAGGGAGGAACGTTTTTTAGAAGGTGCGATTTCTTCGTTTGGTTGAGTATCATTTACTTCAGACATACTGACTATTATACTCCATGAATGAAACTACCAAGATTTAAAAGATTAAAGTTAAAAAAATTCTTATTCCGGCAAAAAAATACTCTATCTACTAAAGCTGAAACAACAAGCGCAATTCGGAATAGATGATCGGCAAAGCAACAAAAGCACCAATTGCCATTCCTACCATTGCAGTTAGATATCCTGGTCCTGGCAAGTATAATGCCAAAAAATAAGTAATTGCACCACTCAAAATCGCTGCCAACAAACCACGCATTAAGGCAGATCTGATGAAAAATTTTCTTTCCAATTTCCTTCCAAGCCAAATAAATAGGATGAAAGCTTCGAAAATGATCGCTCCTTCCGCCAAGGCAATTACAGGGGCTCCCAGCGTCGTAAATAAATTCACACCCAGAAGTCCGAAGAAGAGATACAAAACGATCCTTATCATGACACCATAGAGGGGGATCATCGCTTCTTTTCTGGCGTAAAATGAGCGAGCAATCACTTCCTGAATGGCATAACCGGTCAAAACTAACAGGTAGGCTCGTAGTGTCCAGGTCAACATTGCAGTACCACCTTCTCCAAAATTAAATGCTACATCAATCAAAGGTTTTATCCCTGCAGCCATTATTGCAGCTATTGGAAGAGTAATGGCGACCAGCACCCGCAGCGCTTTTTCTATAATATCCTTGAAGGCGATCCACTCCTTTCGAGCTGCATGTTCAGCCAGCGTCGGCAGAATGGCAGTCGCGATGGCTGTTCCTATCAAGGTTTCAGGAACTTGCATTATCATCCAACCATAAGTCAGCGATGAGGCTGCCCCGATAAAACCCAAACGAGAGGCAAAGTTATCTCGCGCAATAAACATCAATTGAATGAAGAACATGGTTAATAAGCGTGGTCCCACCACTTTAAATACTTCAATAACACCGGTATTGCGGACATCAACAGCCGGGTTCCAGCGAAATTTATATTTGATCAAACCCGGTATCTGGATGGCAAGATGAAGGCTGGCACCGAGAATCACTCCATATACCAACCCGTGAACACCCAACCCAAAAGCAGGTAATGATATAAAACCGAATTGATATGGTTCTGATGGAGAAAAAACCAGGACACCAATAATCTGTCCCACATTATAAAAAATTGGTGCCAACGCAGGAAATAAAAAATGTTGATTGGCTTGTAACCCGGCCATGACCAGACCACTTATTGAAAAAATGCAGGTTGCAACCAAATTTAATCGCATCAAATCTGCGATCAAGTTCTGCTGTACCAGATTAAAACCCGGTGCAATCCCTAATTGGGAACGAACAATCGGATCAGCAAAAATCGCCACCAGCACTGCCAGGCTGGCTGTAACCAGGAACGCAAGGTTTGCAACACGGGAGAATAAATCCCAGGCTGCTCGTTGACCACGCGTAGTGAGATACTCTGTAAGCACAGGGATGAACGCCATCGCCAGCGCACCACCGGATATCAGCGCAAAAAGAAGATCGGGTAAATTATTGGCAACATTAAAGGCGTCCAGCTCAAAGGTTAATTTATATTGGCGCGCTATTAATATGGATCTCCCAAATGCAATGATCTTATCCAACCCAAATAAAACACCAAGCATTAATGATGTGCGAGTCAGATGGGAGAATTTTCGCATGAGATTAATAATTTAGAGCTATTCCAGACTGCCGATTTCAGATTCAACAGCATCCAGGATCTCTCCTGATTTTACCAATGCCATCATTCTGTTGTGATCAATATGAAGCGGTCGATCTTCATCCAGATGAGCAACATATTTGCGTACTACTCCACGGGCGATATTAACCCCCCTTCCCGGAGTGAAATCTCTAAAATCCAATGCTTGTGAGGAAGCCATAAATTCTATCCCCAAGATACCGTATGCATTGTTTAGGATTTGTCCATTCTTTAAGGCAGTATTCATACCCATGGAAACGAAATCTTCTTGATCGGCAGCAGCTGGGATGGATTGGATACTGGCGGGTGCAGAAAGAATACGCTGTTCAACAATCAACATATCAGCAGTGTACTGGCTGAGCATCATGCCAGAAAACATCCCTGCACCCTGCGTAAGGAAAGGAGGCAATCCCTGGCTAAGAGCAGGATTTGTCAATCGGTTTAATCTTCTTTCGGATAGCACGCTTACCATTGTTATGGCAATCCCAGCCATATCCATCGGTAGTGCAACTGGAGATCCCTGAAAATTTGCGCCTGTAAGGGTTAACTTCTCGTCAGGTAGAAAAATCGGATTATCTCCAACGCCATTTAGCTCAATTTCCACCTGACTACGGGCATAGGATATCGCATCGTGGGCAGCACCAATTACTTGAGGGGATGACCGCATGGAATATGCATCTTGCACTTTGGTTTTTACTTTTCCAGTGGCAAGATCCGAACCAGAAACACACTTTAAAATAGCATTGGCTGATCGAATTGCACCACTAAAGCCTCTAAGAAAATGTAACCGTGAATCATATGGTTTCAAATTAGCCAGCAAGGCTTCCAAGGAGATCGCACATGCGATCTCAGCTTGTTTCAACCAGCGATTCATATCAAATAGGTTTAAGGCACTCATTGAGGTCAACAAATTGGAGCCATTGATGACAGCCAATCCATCTCGAGCTTGTAGATTGGGTATGGGAATACCCGCTTTTTGCATGGCTTCTCTTCCAGATAAGCGATCATCTTGATACCATGCTTCTCCTTCACCCATTAAAAGGAGAGCAATCTGTGACATCGGTGCCAAGTCGCCAGATGCGCCGACTGAACCCTTTTGACACACGATCGGTGTAACCCCTTTATTGAGCATTTCTACAAGGGTCTGTGTAATTACCGGGCGGCAGCCTGAATTTCCATGAGCATGAACATTGATCCGGGCAGCCATAGCAGCCCTGACCTGTTCGAGAGGTACTGGATCACCAATCCCTGCAGCGTGATTGTAGATCAGAAATCGTTGAAATTGAGAAACCTGTTCATCATTTAGGACAACTTCAGAGAATTCACCAATTCCGGTATTGACACCGTACATGATCTCGTGTGCATCAATTTTTTCTTCCAACATTCTTCGGCAAGCAATTATCCTAGCTAAAGCGTCCGGATGCAACTCCACTTTCTCTCCCAGCCGCGCGATGCGAACAAGCTTTTCAACGGTAAGATTTGTGCCATCCAGAACGATAGTCATATGATACTCCTAAGAAATTAAATTCTTTGCCATTGCATATTAACTTTTTTGATAACAACAATAGCCGTTTATCTGAAGCAAGCTTCTTTTCCTATGATGATTATAATATGACTGAATAAGAATCTGTCATGAGAAATGAATATCCAACAACGTTATAGATCCTTATTTCGATCAATGACAATTCTTATGACGGATTTACTATAATTCGATTCTAAATTTTCTTAATTGGTTACTGAATGTTGTCATCTAGATCAGTTTGCTGTAAAGGATTTATTGGATGGATTTTCCTTCCTTACAAGAAATTTAGACGGAAAAAGATGTTTTTCAATTGGAAATTTATTGATTACATATTTTTCTTAAATAAAAACTCCGCCGAAAATCGGCGGAGTTTCCTGTTGTCGGTTGATAGTTATCTTAAAGAATTACAACTTCTGCTGCCTGAGGGCCTTTTGCACCCTGCTCGACTGTGAATTCAACCTGCTGGCCTTCCGTTAGATTACGGAAACCATCACCCTGTATTGAAGAGTAATGGACGAACACGTCTGGGCCACTCTCGCGAGCGAGAAAACCATAACCCTTGGTGCCGTTAAACCACTTGACCGTTCCGATGATACGTTCTGACATTTTGTTTGCTCCTTCTAGCAAAAAGAAAAAATTGGTGATGATGTCGCAGTTCCATCGGACGTTCTTAACAAATCAGCCCGTGATTAGTGCCACGGGCTTCCGTTCTTCTATCCAACGCGAACTTACTGGCATCTTACAATACTAATCATACAGGTAAACATGGAATTAGTCAAGGATAATTTATTAATCATTTATTAATATATACAAAATTCTATACCGGTTATAGTGTATTATTAAGTTTATCCATCCCTTGAGGAAAAATAACTTGCAAAACTTGTCAACCAATTACCCGCACCTCCGTTACTAACTTTAGAGTTCCTAATGTCACAGCGAATATAATAAGAATAAGAGGATAGGATGCTACCTTTTGAATTTTATTTCTCAAAAAATGCAATTGAAAAATATCACATTAACCACAAGATAATTTCCACGGATGGTCGATTTGTTATTTCAGATTTAAAAACTGCTCGAAAATTTGCAGAACAAATAAGTCGCATCACTGGCACTACTGTCTCTACCTCCGAAATTTATGCCCTGGGTGTGATCAATGATATCCAGCATCTCCTCATTCGAAATTATGCAAAGGAAAACAACTATTCAATAGAAACCGCTTATCAAGAGTCGGAGAAAATCTTCAGCAAGTCGATACTACAGAATTCCCAAACACTTTACTTGGATGAATTTCCACCTGCGACCTTGCGACAAGAGCAACTTACTTCGATAGAATATTTAGATCAAAACCATATTCCTGCGATAGTTTTGGAAGATATGTTCCTCCTGCATATCACCAACCTTAATCCAGCAGCACAAAGGTATAAAGATCTGTTTGATGAATCCGATCTATTAATTTCAGAAAACTATCAAGCCATTCTCGAGAAATTTCCCACTTTTTTTGAAAACAATCAACTAACCGGAAGTAATAAGAAAAGAGAATCTCTCCTGGAAATCTTAAAACAACCTGCGTTACACTCGCCTGACTCATTGATTGGACAATTGGAATTTCTTTTGCAAAAATGGGGAAAGATCCTTGGGGAGGATATTGTGAATCGCTTACTGCAAAGCCTGGATCTTAATCGGGAAGAGACCATTTCCAATACAGGTACCGGTGGATCGAATGGTGAAGCTCCCATTCTGGAGTTTACCCGCAATGAACCGGAATATGAACGATTCAGCCAGGACAAGGACTGGATGCCGCAGCTTGTATTAATTGCCAAAAACAGCTATGTATGGCTTGATCAGCTTTCAAAGACCTATCACCATCCGATAAAAACTCTGGATCAGATCCCTGATGAAGAGTTGGACAAATTTGCACGGTATGGTATTACGGGCTTATGGTTGATCGGTTTATGGGAGCGCAGCCATGCATCCATGCGGATCAAACAGAAAATGGGAAATACAGATGCAGTTGCCTCGGCTTACAGCCTGATGGATTACCAGATTGCAAATGCCCTGGGAGGTTGGCAAGCGTTAGATAATTTACGACACCGTGCCTGGCAAAGAAGGATTCGTCTCTCAGCAGATATGGTTCCAAATCACATGGGGATCGATTCAACCTGGGTAATGGAACATCCAGATTGGTTCCTCTCGGTAGGAGATTCCCCTTATCCAAACTACACATTTAACGGTGAGGATCTCTCCAACAATGACCAAGTTGGTATTTTTCTTGAGGATCATTATTATAGCAAATCTGATGCGGCAGTAGTTTTCAAGCGCGTTGATAAAAGAAGCAGTTATGTTCGTTATATCTATCATGGTAACGATGGCACTTCCATGCCATGGAACGATACAGCTCAATTAAATTACTTAAAAGCCGAAGTGCGTGAGGCAATTATCCAAACCATTCTCCATGTCGCCAGGAATTTTCCCATAATCCGCTTTGATGCGGCAATGACACTCGCCAGAAAACATATTCAGCGATTATGGTTTCCCAAACCTGGAGAAGGTGGAGCCATCCCTTCCCGCACAGAACATGGTTTGACCCAAGCCCAGTTCCAGGCTGCCTTACCGACTGAATTTTGGCGGGAAGTTGTCGATCGGGTTGCTCAGGAAGTACCTGATACCCTGCTCCTGGCTGAAGCATTCTGGTTGATGGAAGGTTATTTCGTACGGACATTGGGAATGCATCGTGTATATAATTCTGCTTTTATGCACATGCTGCGGGATGAAGACAATGCTAAATATCGGACTGTCATTAAAAATGTTCTGGAATTTGATCCTCAAATCCTTAAGCGTTTTGTAAATTTCATGAACAACCCTGATGAGAAGTCTGCCATTGAACAATTTGGAGATGGTGACAAGTATTTTGGAGTCTGTACTTTATTGTCTTCTTTGCCGGGGTTGCCCATGTTCGGGCATGGTCAGATAGAGGGGTTTCACGAAAAATATGGAATGGAATATCACCGCGCCAATTGGGATGAAATTCCAGATGAAAACCTGCTGCAAGGCCATGAGTGGCACATTTTCCCCCTTCTCAAACGCCGAAATATATTTGCAGATGTTCGATATTTTGTAATGTATGATTTCTTTACACCAGAGGCACAAGTTAATGAGGATGTTTTCGCTTTTTCTAATGGTTTTGGTGAAGGGATTGGGGAAGGGTCTGGACAACGAGCGTTGATCATATACCACAATAAATTTGCTGAGACCCATGGTTGGATAAGAACATCAGTCGCCTTCATGGATAAATTCAGTGGACAATTATCTCAGACCACACTTGGACAGGCATTGGGATTACATGCCAGGGAGGGAAATTACACTCTTTTCCGCGATCTGGAAAATGGATTGGAGTACATTCGTTCCAGTCAAACGCT
This sequence comes from Chloroflexota bacterium, assembly GCA_043826315.1. Lineage (GTDB taxonomy): Bacteria > Chloroflexota > Anaerolineae > Anaerolineales > Villigracilaceae > UBA12087. Next base: position 5,516 of record JBDRQK010000351.1, on the reverse strand, counting down.
TGCACAGGAAGGACTTTATTTGGAATTAAGAGCCTATCAGCACCATGCCTTCATCAACTTCAAGGAAATAAGGGATCAGGATGGCAAGTGGCAAGCTGTTTGCAATGATCTTAATGGAAATGGATACTGGTCGATTCAAGCCAGGTTTGACGAAATACATAACCCTCCTATCGTCATAAAAGAAGAAAAAAATTCCAAAAATGACAACCTAATTAGTGAACCTGGCACCAAAATAAAACCAGCTAAAAATAAAAAAAGGTAAGCCCATCTTTGTGGAGAATTTCTTCCATTAATCATCAATAATTCTAAAAAACCTAAATAGAATAAACTTGTTAATATTTAAGTGAATTTTCTTGTAAAGAGAAAGAATTTTCAGAAAGAACTTTCATTATGAAAGGCTATTCAACAATAGTAGAACTGAAATATAATGCGCAAGTGCACCACCGATCACGAAAAGGTGCCAGACTTCATGAAAACCGAATTTTCCTGGTACAAAGTTGAATATCTTGGTAGCATAAACCACTGCTCCGAAAGTATAAATTACACCCCCGACGATCAACCAAATCAATGTGCCTAATGGCAGTGCAGCCATCTGCCGCACAGCCAGAATACTAATCCAACCCATCAACACATACATAGCTGCATTTAACCAGCGTGGTGCTCCAATATAGAATATCTTGACCATAATCCCGATTGCAGCGATTCCCCAGATGATTGAAAGGAAACCCCAGCGCCAGAAACCAGTGAATGCATTCATACAGAATGGTGTGTAGGTTCCAGCGATCAACAAGAAAATTGCAGAGTGATCGACTTTGCGCAAAATTTTTTCGATATGAGGTTTCACATTCGTCAGATGATACGTTGCACTAGCTGAAAACATGGATATCAGGCTGATGCTATATATGATCACAGAAATAATTTTTATCATACCAGTCCACCCTATCACAAGAAGAGTAATTCCACCAAAGAATGCAGTTATTGCTCCTGCCAGGTGGGAGATTCCATTAAATGGTTCACGGATTTTTGATAACATATTTAATCCTTCATTGTTGATCATATATTTGATAGAATGATATCTTATTATTAAAGATTTATGCTATTAATTATTTTCCATCTCAACTTCAGCCCGAATTGAGGATTGGCAAGAGAATTTCACTTGTTGTGGTAACTTCTACCTTGACTACACCATTGGTTAGTTCTGCAATGTCACATTCAAAAGCAGACAGGTTTTCCACTGGAATATGTGCTGTCATGATTACATCTGATCCAAAATCCTCTGTAACTATTTGTCCTACATGCACCTGGGCTAACAAGCGTATTCTCTCTACATATGGATAAGAATATTCCAATCTGATTGTATGCGCATTTAATTTATAAGCCCGGGGAACATTATTGATAACTGTTCGTACAGCATCTCCATAAGCTCGCACAAGACCACCAATACCAAGATTGGTACCTCCAAAATACCTGGTGACCACAACAACCACATCCCCTAACCCACTTCCCTTAAGAACGGCAAGGACAGGTCGGCCAGCACTACCTGATGGCTCACCAGCATCGCTGCAATGAGATAATTGAGAAGCACCATGCCCTATGATGAAGGCTGGGATATGGTGACTTGCATCCGGAAACTCCTTTTGGATTCGAGTTATTATTGTTCGTGCCGCATCCACGCTGTCGGCATAAGCCAGTGTGGCAATAAAACGCGAATTTTGCACCTTAAATTCTCGCCGGATCTCCTGAGCTGGGACAAGAAGTCTGTTTATTATTTCCATTGAAAGTTCTTATTTGATTATTAAGTGTTGGACCTGCAGCATTTTTGATATTTTTCCATCAGTATTATATGTCAATAAAACCATATTCAAGGAATAAATGATAACCTAGCATGGATCAATGCTCAAGAATTCGCTTACTAATCAATGGTGCTTCATATGAAATTTAGGAGAAAAACGATAGAAAAGATTGCGTTTGTAATTAATCTCAAGGAATCTTATACGACTGTATAGTAATAACTTTCCGATGCCATAAAAATTGAAGGTTTCGGCATTCCCACGCAAATTGATGTTAAGAAAACACTCAAAACGAAATTAGATGTAGATTTTCATCCATATGACATCCTGGGTGAATGCAGTCCATCCCTTGCTCACCGCGCCTCTCTTGATACTGCCCTGCAATATTACATTGGAAACAAAATCAGATGGCAGCATAACCATTCAAACCGCGCATCCTGAAATAATGCTGACTATTGGTCAGATGAACCAAGATATCGAAGTGGTTAAAGTTGGAAAAGAGGCGCACGAAAAGTTGTTACGTGTCGCACAAAGTCTCCAATAGAATATTTAGCTAAATGGAGATGAAAAAAGACTTTTCATATATTTTTTTATGCTAACAAGGCTTCTTTTGCCTTCTTGACTGTTTTTCCGCGTTCTTCCATATTCAAAATTCGCTTGCGAATGCGATAGGATTGTGGTGTAACCTCCAATAACTCATCATCCGCCAGGTATTCAATAGATTCATCCAAGCTCATACTTCTGGGAGTGGTTAGTCGAACTTCAATATCCTTGTTTGATGAGCGCATATTCGTAAGGTGCTTCTTTTTGCAGACATTAATCGTCAAGTCACCCGGTCTGGTATATTCTCCCACGACCATGCCATCATAGACTTCCACACCAGCGCTGATGAATAATGTTCCGCGTTCTTCGGCATTTTTTAATCCAAAAGTCGTGGTAATACCTTCTTCCCAGGAAACCAGTGAGCCGTTTGTGCGTGAACTCATAGACCCTGCCATTTCATCATACCCATGAAAAATAGTGTTCATTATCCCCATACCACGCGTTGCCGTCAAAAATTGGTACCGAAAACCCAACAATCCTCGTGTTGGCACAATATAAACCATTTGAACATTCCCATCACTGTTGTCTGTCATGCTTTGCATCTTTCCACGCCGCATTCCCAGCATTTCAACAACGATACCTACAGTTTCTGGACTGGTATCAATATGCACTTCTTCAAACGGTTCGAGCAGACTGCCGTCTTCAGCGTTGCGCATGATAACTTCAGGACGTGAAACTTGGAATTCGTATCCTTCTCGACGCATGGTCTCAATCAAAATAGCAAGGTGCAATTCACCTCTTCCAGCTACCAAAAAAGTATCGGTCGATTCGGTTTCGTTTACACGCAAGGAGACATTGGTACGTAATTCATCAAAAAGTCGTTCCCGTAATTTCCTGGAAGTACTCCATTTGCCTTCTCTACCGGAAAATGGCGAAGTATTTACTCCGAATGTCATACGTACTGTGGGTTCTTCTACATGGATCGGCGGAAGCGCAACCGGGTTGTCCCGATCGGCCAGAGTCTCTCCAATTGAAATCCCTTCCAACCCAGCTAATGCAATGATCTCTCCAGCTCCGGCTTCTTCCACCTCTACGCGATCCAATCCACGGTAAACATAAAGATAACGTGCACTCTCAGGTAAAATTTCACCATCAATTCTAACCCTGGACATGGGCTGCCCTACTTTGAGAGATCCCGCAAAGATCCGACCCAAGGCAGTAATGCCACGATAATCATCGTAACCTAATGTACTGACCAGCATTTGAAAAGGAGCTTCCAAGTCTACTTTTGGGGCTGGTATATTGTTAAGAATTGTTTTAAATAAAGGCTGTAAATCAGGTCCCAATTCTGGAGTAAGGCCAGCCTGAGCTGTGGTCGCTTTGGCGTAAACTACCGGAAAATCTGCTTGTTCTTCAGTTGCACCCAGCTCAATGAAAAGATCAAAGGTCTGGTTTAATACCCGGCTTGGTTCGGCATCTTTTCGATCGACTTTATTAATAACAACAATAGCCTTATGCCCCTTTTCAAGAGCTTTTTTCAAAACGAAACGAGTTTGTGGCATGGGTCCTTCTGCTGCATCCACCAGTAAAAGGACGCCATCCACCATATTCATAACCCGTTCAACTTCCCCTCCGAAATCAGCATGACCAGGAGTATCAACGATATTTATTTTTACTTGTTGATTGCTATCTGGATCCCATAGTGAAATAGCTGTATTTTTAGATAATATTGTGATTCCGCGTTCACGTTCAAGATCATTTGAATCCATGACTCGCTCCGCGACCTGTTGGTTATCACGGAAAGTGTGCGATTGTCGCAACAATCCATCCACAAGTGTAGTTTTGCCATGATCAACATGGGCAATAATGGCAATATTTCTAAGATCCGTACGTTCGGTTATCATAATTTCTACTCTTCTTTAACACATAAAATAGCCTCGACCAAAATGGCCGAGGCGATAATCCGGCTTACATGTTTTAGTTTATCAGATTGTACCGGTTTTGGATAGGTTCTAAAATTGCCCCTTGTAAAGACACTGGGGCAACGAGTATAATTCCAAGGCAATTATAGATTTTTTCCATAATCGTGGTTTTAAAGAAGGAGTATCTTTATGTCTGGACACAGCCACTGGGCAACCATTCGCCGTAAGAAGGGTGCAACGGATGCCAAAAGAGGCCAGGCTTTTACACGCCTGGCACGAGAGATTGCTATTGCGGCTCGGGGAGGCGCAGATCCCAATAATAATTTCCAATTATCGCTTGCTGTTGAACGAGCTCGCGCTCAAAATATGCCAAAAGATAGCATTGAACGGGCTATCAAACGCGGAAGTGGTGAAGACAAAGATGGTGTTGTAATTGAAGAAATCACATATGAAGGCTATGGTCCACAAGGTGTGGCATTGATCATTGAATGTGTCACCGATAATCGCAATCGCTCAGTATCTGAAATCCGCCATCAACTTAGTCGTTCAGGTGGATCGATGGCTGAAAATGGAGCAGTCAGCTGGCAATTCAATCGCGAGGCTTTCTTCTACTTCCCCGCCAGTATGCTTGGTTATGAAAAAGCTTTTGAACTGGCAGTCGAATCTGGGGCGGATGATGTTACTGAAGATGGCGACATGATCGAGATCGTCGGACCCGTTGAATCTTTCAATACACTGAACAGATCATTACGCCAGGCAAATGTCTTTCCAGAAGAATCTGGTCTTCGAATGGTCGCCAAACAGGAACTTGAATTGGATTTGGATCGTACTTTACAAGTTTATCGTGTCATCGAAGCGATAGAAGAACTTGATGACGTTCAGGATGTATATCACAATTTGAAGCTTTCTGACGAGGCATTGGCAGTTCTTGAGGCAGAATAAACATGACCTTGATCCTTGGATTGGATCCGGGTACTGCAACAACGGGTTATGGCTTGGTAAATGAAGACTCTGGGGGAGGATTGCATGCGATTGACTTTGGAATCATCCAAACACCGGCTGGAATGCCAGACTCAGATCGGCTGGTGATCCTGCACCAGCGTATGCGCGAAATCATCCTTCTCCATCGCCCACAGGGGAGTGCGGTGGAGAAGTTGTTTTTTCAGAAAAACATTCGTACTGCGATCACCGTTAGCCAGGCACGTGGTGTCATCCTGGTTTCCCTGGCAGAAGCAGGGCTGGAAATAGGTGAATATACACC
>JBDRQK010000350.1:0-2618 GCA_043826315.1 Chloroflexota bacterium | reverse complement strand
TATAGACAGGGATCACAAGGGATAGTTTCATGGCACCTTCCTAAAGATATTGATCACAGTCTCTTCATTGCAGGTTGAGACCGGATTGGCAATACTTGTAAGCTTATATCCTGAAGAAACAACCTTTTGCCAGCCGGTTTCAATGCCAGGTTCTTCAATCACAATGAAGTCGGCCTGTTCCAACCATTGTGCGGCTGCCTCATCGTTCCACTGCCCCACCCGCAGCAGATCCTGTGTATTCCCGCCGACATAATATGCATACTTGCCATTGATCTGTTGAGGGTAAATCTGGATACCGGGCAGGTAAAGGAGCAGAGAAACAGCAGAGGAGCTGACATCCCAATACACCTGGCTGCCAGCCGGAAAAAGGCCGGACAATTGTTCGCCTGTCTTTTCATAAGCTGACAGACTGTTTTGATCACAATCATAAATATAGTTGCCACCACCCAATACTCTGCTGGGTGCCAGCAAACTTCCCATGAGAACAAACAAGACGATCAAGAGAGAGGCAAAATGAAATTGTACATGCAGTTTCTTATTAAGGACCTTCAAGAGCAACCAAACCATTAGCAAGAAAAGCAAACCAGTTATGAAGCCAGCCACGGCAGGCAATATACGCCGATAAGTCTCAATACCCTTGAAGTAGTCTATCACGATCCCAAACTTGTTTTCGAGAAAGCCCTGCAGTGTGACCGTGCCTGGCAAAAATTTCCAGGTGCCTAAGAAATCCTTGGTGCGGGGAAGGTTGATGTTCATAACTTCCATAAAAAATTCCCGCAACTGGTAGCCAACCTCTTCAAACGAACCATATCCAATACCCGTGAACAATCCCATCACAACCAAGACAATGACGGAACTCCGTAAAAACCCCGGTTTTTTTTGCAGGGAACCTGCCATAACCACCAACAATAGAGAAGACAGCATCCCGAAGAAACCAATATAAACTGAGAAACAATAAATGCAATAGTCCTTCCACAAGGAGGCCCAGGCATGCATTCCCAGCAATCCGATTAACAACACAACCAGGAAGACAGCAGTCCGAAAATGGCGGTGTTTTTTCCATTCTTTCAAGTCAGGCCAAAGTAGAATTGTCAGAATCAAACCTGCCAGGACTGGAAAATTGTATCGAAAAGCCTGCAGAAAAGCCAACAGGCGGTCGATTTGAGAGGTGCTGGATTCGTACCCGGGAATTCCCAAATCCGTCAGTCGCAGAAAATCCAGGAAGGGTGTCAGCTTTTCTGGCAACCAGGTCATCCACATGTACATTATATTGGGCCAATATAGCACATGCCCGATAATAAATACTCCCAGCCCAATGAGCAAAGCCCACCAACCCGATTTTTTCCCATGTTGCCAGAAAATATACAGGATCAATAATGGTAGAACCAGGATCATGTTCTGTCGGGTTAATATCATTAGGGCAGCCAGAAAAGTGCCCAGCAGCAGCTGCCAGGTGCGACGCCCCTCCCCCAGAGTCAGCGCCAGCATCCAGATCAATATACATTCCACCAGACCCTGTGAGATGGCCTGGCTGTACAATTTAATGGTGAACGGGTTTAATGCCATACCCCACACCACAGCTGCTGCCCACCAGTTTCCACCCAACCGGCGTGCTGTCACCCACAGCCCAACCAATGCCAGCAGGCTGATAACTACTGCGACAAAACGACCAGAGCGTAAACCCTGCCCCAACAGATCCTGGAAAAAACCAGGGATCAGAAAAGCCAGAGGACCTTTGTTGGTCCAGGGACCAAAATCCTGGAACGGACGGTAAAGTCCACTGACAAACAGGTAGCCTTTATAGAGATATGCACCCTCATCCAGCATGGATGTCAGCCGGAAGGCATAGATAACTGATTGAATAACATAAACACAACCGCCTAGAAAGGCGAGCACGCCAGCCAGTCGGAATTTAGGTTCGAAAATCCGTTTCAACTGCCATCCATTGCGCATGCTTGCTCCAGGCTTAGTTGGTTGCGTTGCGAATACGTTTCAGATCTGCCTCGACCATCATCTCGGCCAGTTGTTTGAAATTCACTTTGGGTTTCCAACCCAATACCCGCTCTGCTTTGGCGGGATTGGAGATCAGCAGGTCCACCTCTGCCGGGCGGTAGAAACGCTGATCCTGGACGACGTAATCCTTGTAATTCAGACCGGCATGCCCGAAGGCAACCTCGCAAAATTCACTGACAGGATGGGTTTCGCCGGTGCCGATCACAAAATCATCCGGCTTATCCTGCTGCAGCATTAACCACATGGCTTGAACATAATCCCCCGCAAATCCCCAGTCACGCCGTGCCTCCAGGTTTCCCAGGCGCAATTCTTTGGAGAGACCCATCTTGATGCGCGCCACTCCATCCGTGATCTTGCGTGTGACGAATTCCAACCCACGGCGCGGGCTCTCGTGGTTGAACAGAATACCGGAAGCGGCAAATATATTATACGATTCGCGGTAGTTGACCGTGATCCAATGCCCATATACTTTAGCCACTCCATAGGGGCTGCGTGGGTAAAAAGGAGTTTTCTCGGTTTGCGGCACCTCCAAAACCTTGCCGAACATCTCGCTGCTGGATGCCTGGTAATAGCGGATCTTTGGGTTGACCGAGCGGATGGTCTCC
>JBDRQK010000349.1:0-4354 GCA_043826315.1 Chloroflexota bacterium | reverse complement strand
AAAAAATATGACGAAGTCTCCCGCACCAGGCAGATCGTTTTTGGGATCGTTTTCATCTTGATTGGCATCTTGATCCACCTTATTTTCACAAGCAAGGTGAATGCAACTCAGATAACCACCTTTGGGCTCAACCCGGGTGGGCAGGAAAAGGTCCTGCCGGATTGGACCATGAACTCATATTACACGCTGCTGGGTTTCTCGGCGGCATGCATCGTACTGGGATTGATGCAGATCTTCGTTGGATTAAAGCAGTGGACCAACCGGATACTGGGTATCCTGATCGGGCTCTTTATCTTTGGCTTCCTGGTGTGGGGTGCGGCGGGTAAATCGTTGAACCTGGAAGGTCTTTTAATGACCACCATCCAGCGGGCGGTACCCATCACCCTGGGTGCTTTTGCCGGGATCCTGTGTGAGAAATCCGGAATTGTCAACATTGCCATAGAAGGAATGATGCTGGGCGGTGCCCTGGTAGGCACCATCATTGGTTCCCTGACCCACAATCTCTATATCGGTCTGATCGCAGGAATGCTGACCGGTATGCTGCTGAGCTGGTTGTTGGCCATCCTCTCGATCAAGTACAAGACCAACCAGATCATCGCTGGTACGGTCATCAATATCTTTGCGATCGGATTGACTTCTTACATCTCCACCCGATTTGTGCAGGAATATGAGTTCTTAAATAGCCCGGGTACTTTCCCGATCTGGAAGATCCCCTACCTGGCTGATATCCCCATCATCGGGCCGGTCTTTTTCCAAAACAGCATTTTCGTGTATGCCATGCTTATTCTCATGGTTGTGATCCATATTGCTTTGCAGAAAACGCGCTGGGGATTGCGGGTGCGGGCTGTTGGCGAACACCCGAAGGCTGCCGACACCCTGGGTATCAATGTTTTCAAGACTCGCTACATGGCTGTTATGCTAGGGGGGTTGATCGCCGGTCTGGCGGGTGCTTTCTTCACGTTAGGTTCTGTCGGGCGGTTTGATAAACTGATGACCTCCGGTAAAGGGTTCATCGGTCTGGCTGCCATGCTGTTCGGCAATTACACCCCAACGGGGTCCTTCGGGGCTGGCATGCTGTTTGGCTTTGCAGATTCGCTCGGCACACGATTATCAATCCTGAATGTGCCAATCCCGGCAGATTTTCTGTTGATGGCACCTTATATTGCCACCATGATCCTGCTGGCTGGGGTGGTGGGCAAGAGCACGCCTCCTGCTGCTGATGGCGTGCCCTACGAAAAAGAATAGAGACCTATCGAGATAATTAAAGGATATCGAATATCATTTGTTGTCATACTGAGCGTAGCGAAGCATCTCCACTTTAATGAGGAGACCCTTCACTCTGTTCAGGGTGACAACTTTTTTTAACAGACCTTCTTAGGTCTAATATTTTCCAAACTCCTGCACAGCATCCACCATTGCCAGGATATTCTCAGGAGGCACATCATCCATGATGGTGTGTACGGAGGCCAGCATATAGCCGCCACCAGGCGCCATGATATCGATCACCCGCTTGACCTCGGCGCGCACTTCCTGCGGGGTTCCCATCGGCAGGATGTGGTGTGTATCCACTGCACCGCAAAAGGTTAGCTTATCTCCATAACGTGATTTTATCTCCTGCAGATTGGCCATTTTCCCGGCGGAGGTCTGGATGGGGTTGAGAATATCCACTCCTATCTCGATGAAATCCGGGATAAGGTCGAACACATCGCCGTCGGTGTGGAAGAACACTTTGGCTTTGGTACGCTCTTTAATATAACCTATGTAATCGGCATGGATGGGTTTCAAGTATTGCCTGTACATTTTGGGGGACATGATCAGACTGGTTTGTGTGCCAAGATCATCTCCGATCTTGATAATATCCAGGTTATCACCGGCTTCTTCAAGGAAATGTCCCATTAACGTTTTGCACAGGCTGGTGATCTTGTTGAGAAGTGCGACTGCGAATTCCGGTTTTCTGCCCAGATTCAGTACAAATTTATCCATACCCTGCATTGCAAAAGCCCTTTCCAACGGGAATAACAACCAGGGAGTGCCAATAATGGCGTATTGAACCTGTACTGCCAATTTGCGGACTTCTTCTTTGACGTGGGCAACACGTGACGGGTCATCCATATCCGGCCAGGGATATGCTTCGATCTCTGCCAGGGTGGTTGCTTCCCGCATGGGGTGAATACCGGGAAACCACTGCCCGGGAGACACTTCCCTCTGTCCGCTGCCCCAATCGTCAATGAACGGATCATGAGGCGGGCGAGCCTTGTTACGGTCATACACCCATTGAGGATACTTATCCAAAATTCCCCTGGCATCTCCATACAGTCTTTCAAGGATGGGTTCAGATGGAAGCACTGTACCCAATTCAGGCCAATCGTAGATAAATTCGGGTTCATTTTCCATCCCCAGCAGCTTCTGCAAGCGCTGATAAGCACCTAGTTTCATGCTGGTGGTGTTGCTGGTACCGATGATGATGGGTACCCGATCTGGTTCCTGGTGATCCAGGCAAGTTAGAACACGTTCGCGTGCGGTCATAGCCATAGTATGAGCCTCATCTTTCACTGGAATAATTGTTACTGCTCAGATAAATCAATATTCTCCCGAAGGTTGCGAAGACCCCGACCCTAGGGGGAAAAGGGGAAAGATGTGGGTGCCGCACACGTTCTCCTTGTAGGACAGGAAATCTTACATTCCATAAAATCGGTCGCCCAGAGGAAATTACCTGAGTAATAAAAAAATATTATAGCATGATGGATTATTAATTTTGCTGATGCCTTTTGCTGATCAGGCAATCTCACCCGCCGGTTGTGGATCGTCACTTTTATCCAATTTTCGGACTGCTGCCATTGTCAGCCAGGCAATACCCATAAAAAAGGTGCTGAACAACCACAACCAACGGTACTCATTGTGCATGGCTCCCACCATTATTCCACCCAGGGTGGGTCCCAGAACGGAGGCAAGCTGGGAGGAAAAATAGTACAACCCGGTAAAAGCACCAATCTTCTTTTCATCCCCATGATCATATACCAGTGGCAGGCTGTTGACATTGACCAGTGCCCAGAAAAATCCGCACATTACCAGCACGATAACCAGGCTGAAGGTGCTCTGTACAAAGAGGTAGCCTGCCAGTAGCATGCCTGTCAACCCGGCCAACCCGATGCGGATGGTATTTCTGCGGCCCCAGCGCGAACCGAACATACCAGCCGGGACGGCAAAGAGAATGAACGAGATCGTCATGGAGCCGATCAAAATAGAGGCAGTACCCGGTTTTATTCCCAATGTGAACACAGCTATGGACGACAACCCGGTTTCCAGTGCGCTGAAAGCCATGAACCATAATAGAATACTCAAAAGGACATAAAGGCTGCTTTTATCGGGTTTCTTGAACATTAAGCGGATGTTCGCGAGAACTTTGACCTTTTCCACTTGTTTAACACTGATGCGTTCGGGTTCTTTGATATAAAATAATACAACCAGCAAAGCAAGGATGGTTGTGACTGCTCCACCGATAAAGGGGGCATTTCGCCCATACAAATCGAACAGATAGCCGCCACCAAAGTATGCCAGTAAACCTCCGACACCACCCATCAGGTTGATAATGCCATTAACTTTACTGCGGTACTCAGACTTAAATAAGTCCCCCAACCAGGCTGCAGTCGGGGAACGGAACAGGGCCATCCCAAAATTGGTTATTAGTATAAAGACCATGATCGCCATCACACTCTTGGCGATTGGAATGAAGATGAACCCTAGAATTGCAATCGGAGCACCCAAAAGGATCCAGCCTTTTCTCCTCCCAAAGCGGTTCCAGGTTTGATCGCTTTTCGCACCAGCCCAGGGTTGTACAAAGACATTGATGAGGTTGTCCCAGGTCATAATGAACAATGCCCAGGCTGGAGCCAATCCAAACCCGACGATATTTGGAATAGCCTGGCCTTCGCTGATCAACTGGCGATTGAATTCCGGATTCCCGGCTTGCAGAAACAGGGGAATGAACTGGTTGAAGATCGGCCAGAAGCTGCTGATCCCAAGAAAACCCAACCCCAACAAGAAGGTCCTATCCCAGGGGAATTTTTCCTTTGTCACGCCGGTTTGATCTCCATATTTTCTAATCCGTTCGGTTAAACCAATAGCAACATAGGCACTCCCGAATTAATAAATTTCAGGAGTGCCTGTTTGAGTTTAAATTACTGTCACTATACCGTAATTAAGGGAGTATTTGTGGCTTCACCGCGGTGCACGCCAGCCATTAACACAAAAGCGATCAGCATGAAGAAAGGAGAGATCAGCATGACGGCGTTGTAGTTGTTACCCGTCAATTGGATCATCCAGCCGTTCACGTTTGGACCGACGATGGCGGACA
>JBDRQK010000348.1:0-3769 GCA_043826315.1 Chloroflexota bacterium | reverse complement strand
TGAATGGGGTGAGTGGAAAACCGGTGAGCGCCATGAGGGTATGTTCTACAGTCTCATCACGCTGGCTGCCAAGATCGCCTCCTCCATCGCCATACCGCTAGCCCTGCTGGTACTGGATGCCAGCGGTTACATCTCCAACAGCACCACCCAGCCTGCCAGTGCTGTCGCTGGAATTCGTGTTGTGACTGGTCCCATTCCGGCTGTCATGCTCTGCCTGGGTATCCTGTTCGCTGTTTTATATCCGCTCGGGCGGGATAATTACTCCTCCATCGCCAAAGAACTGGAAGCCCGTCGAAAATCAAAAAGCATGGAGACCAAATGAGCAACATTAAGATCAAGACTGTGATCACCCGACATGAAAAAGAGCTCTTTCTGACCTTCCCTTTGCGTATCTACAAATCAGATCCGCTCTGGGTGCCGCAGTTGCTCCCCGAACGCCGCAAGCTTATCGACCCCAAACGCGGCAAGTTCTTTCAGGATGGTTATGCCGAATTGTTCATTGCCTGGCAGGATGGCAAACCAGTCGGCACCCTCTCCTGTGCCGAAGATCAGTCTGCCACGCGCACACATGGTTTTGGTGAATGCATCATCGGGTTCTTCGAGTGCCTGGATGATTACAGCGTAGCAGAAGCCCTCTTCAAGCGGGCTGAAGACTGGTCCAGGCAGCATAATCTGCAGCGCATCGTAGGTACTTTTAATCTGGACCGGGAGGAATCACGCGGCATCCTGATCGAAGGTCGCACCCGCCCCCCGGCTGTTTATTGCGGTCATAATCCCCCTTATTACCCGGGTTTTTTTGAGCGCTTCGGGTTCACTAAATTCGGGGAAGACGGACTGGCTTATGAAATAAATGTGGAGCTGGATACACCTGAGGTTCAGCACATGCTGCGCCTGGCAGATAAGATCAAGACCCGCAAACCCATCCATATCCGCAGCGCCAACCTGAAGGATTACGAAGGCGAGATCGACCGCATCCTCGACCTGCAAAATCGCGGTCTGGCACATATGCCGGAGCATATCCCTTATACGCGCGCCGCCATCGAAGCCATGATTCTGCCTATGCTCAACGTAGTTGATCCGGACCTGGTATTGTTTGCCGAGATCGACGGTCAGGCGGTCGGCTGGTTCCCGGGTGTTCCCAACCTGAATGAGGTCTTCATTCATCTTAATGGGTTGCGCCACCCGTGGGATTACCTGCGCCTGCTGCGTTATGCAAAATACCAACCCGAAAGCATTTCCATCAAGAGCATCGTGGTGCTCCCGGAATACTGGGATACCGGTGTGGGTGTGCTGCTCTTTGCCGAGATGGCCCGGCGCCTGGCTGCCAAAGGTTACAAGTGGGCTGACCTGTCCCTGACGGGTGAAGACAACACCGATACCTTTCCTTTGGCACACCGCATGGGCGCAAAGATATACAAACGCTATCGTTTTTATATAAAGAATGTGATTAAAAAATATTAAATAATCCATGTAACTGTGCAGGTTTATAACCCTGAGGGAGCGTTCCTAATTGGCACTTGCATGTCAGGGCAGTTACAATAAATATATATTCACATCGAACATAGTCCATATAAACACCTTCTGAAAACAAGCTCAAGAATGCTGAACTCAATGTTTTGTTTTCAAACCTGAAAGCAGGTCGCAGGAAGTCTCCAAATAAATTATTTGCTTTTGAAATATTAATGAATATAATATTGGTGAAAGGTATTTCAGTAAGCAAATCGGGATGTAATAAATTATAAATCTCAGACCATAATGCGGGATGTATTGACAAAAAACAACTGTCTTCAATCCTTATGATCTTGAAAGAGATATTTATAATGACCGTAGAATGGGATGACAATTCACCTAAAAAAGAAGCTGAAAACTGGTATTTTCGCAGTATTTTTGATTCTGTCACTGACGGCTTGATCATTATCGATCTCGAAAACGGTTGTGTAGTTGATGCCAATCCTGCAGCCTGTTCCATGCACGGGTATACCCGCGAAGAATTCATCGGTCTCTTCCCGAAAGATTTTATTCATCCTGGCAGCCAGTACATATTCCAGGAATACCTGCAGGGGTTTCGTTCCGGCAAGATCTTTGACACACAGGCACTGCACCTGTGTCAAGACAGCTCAACCTTCCATGTCGAGTGGCGCGGCACGACCTTCTCTTACCAGGATCATCCATGCCTGCTGGGCGTGCTCCGGGATATCAGCAAGCGTATTCAGGCTGAAAAAAACCTCCAGGATCGTATCGATACCCGCACTCGTGAACAAGCCACCCTGTTGGAGATCTCGCATACCCTGGCTTCCACCCTGGAACTGCAACCGGGGATGATCCTGGACCAACTAAGGGAGATCATTGAATACACCCATGCCGCGCTTTTCGGATTGACCGATTCGACCCTGACAGCCCTGGCAGTTAGGGGAAAGCCAGGTTCTGTCAATGGCACCAACGGTCTGAGAAAATTGAAAGAGATGGTTCCCTTCCAGGTCCGCGTGGATGGTCCGGAGATACTTGCAACCCTGTTCAACGGACATCAACCGCTTCGCATCCCCGACATCAGAATTTCTGATCCGGAAACAGATTTTCTTCGTTCCCTTTTAACTGGTGAAGCGGCTTCTCTTTTGGAAGGTGCATGTTCCTGGATGTGGGTACCCTTGGCCGTCCAGGGTCAGGTCATCGGCGGTCTGGGTATCGCCCATACCCAGAAGGATCATTTCACAGCCCACCATGCCAGCCTGGCCCTCTCGATGGCTGACCAGGTAGCCATTACCATGGTCAATGCCGAGTTGTATGAACAAGCCCGGATTCTGGCTGCCCTGCAGGAACGCCAGCACCTGGCGCGCAATCTGCATGATGCTGTCAACCAATCTCTTTTCTCAGCTGGCTTGATCGCAGAAGTCCTGCCGCGCCTTTGGTTGCGCAACCCGGAAGAAGCCCAGCAATCCCTTGAAGATCTGCGTCGCCTGACGCGCGGAGCCCTGGCCGAGATGCGGGAACTCCTGGCCGAGTTACGTCCCTCCGTCCTGACTGACAGCAGTCTTAGCGACTTGTTGCACCAGTTGGCCAACGCCTTCACGGGTCGCACGAACATCACGGTCACCGTGAACAACACTGGGGAGCATGTCCTGCCTCCGCACATCCAGGTTGCCTTCTACCGTATCTGCCAGGAGGCACTCAATAATATTGCCAAACATGCTGAAGCCAGTCATGTAGAGATCGACCTGCAGTATGAGACTGGTGAGTCTCAAGAACTTAACAAGGAAGATGCAAGCTCGCCAACCAGATTCACTGGTTTTCCCCAGGCGGCAGTGGTCACATCAGTGAAATTGAATATTCATGATGACGGTCTCGGTTTCGACCCGGACAAGATCGCCATGCCTGGTCACTATGGACTGGGTATGATGCGTGAACGGGCTGAAGCCATTAGAGCACAGATCACATTTACCAGCCGACCGGGGCAAGGTACCCTGGTCAGTTTGGTCTGGACTCAGGAGGACAAATGATAAATCCATCCTCTGCCTGTATTCGGGTCATGCTGGTTGACGACCATCTCATGGTCCGGAGAGGGTTGGCCACCTTTTTAAAGGTTTATGACGACCTGGAGCTGGTGGGGGAGGCTTCCAGCGGACAAGAGGCCGTGCAACTGTGTGGTCAGTATCAGCCGGATGTGGTCTTGATGGACATGGTCATGCCGGGTATGGATGGGGCCAGCGCAACAAGGCTCATCCGCCAGCAATTTCCCTCCACCCAGGTGCTGGCTCTGACCAGTTTTAAAGAA
>JBDRQK010000347.1:0-3257 GCA_043826315.1 Chloroflexota bacterium | reverse complement strand
GGCATTGGAGATAACTCTCTTGGAGTAGCTGGATTATTTGGCTTATTGTGGCAGCTGTCCAATCAAGAGATTGAACTGTCCAGCGATCTCTGGCTGGCAGCCAATGTATGTGAAGAGGGCTTGGGTGACTTAAAAGGAATTCGCAGCCTGGTTGATCGTTTTGGAAAAACCCCCAAAGCATATCTCATACTTGAAGGAATGGCGTTCGGGCATATCTACAATCGAGCCCTGGGGGTACGCCGCTACCGCATTACCATAAATACCAGTGGCGGCCATTCCTGGACGGATTATGGTCAGGCTTCAGCAGTACACGAATTAACGAGTCTGGCAAGCAAGTTGACCATGTTACCCTTACCATCCAAACCCCGTACGACCCTTAATGTTGGGAAAATTATTGGTGGAACTTCTGTTAACACCATTGCTGCGGAAGCCAGCCTTGAACTGGATCTACGCTCGGAAGATCAGCAAGCCCTTCAATGCATTGCACAGCAAGTGGAGGAACTTGCTTCAGCTCAGGAGAGCCCGGATGTTCATGTACAGGTGGATATCATCGGTCAACGTCCGGGTGGACTAATTTCGGATGATCACCCTCTTGTATTGCAGGCAAAAGAATGTTTACAGGAGCAGGGTATTCAGCCGGTATTAACCATCGGTTCCACCGACGCCAACTTGCCGCTAAGCATGGGTTTCCCAGCTGTCACTATCGGATTGACCAGCGGAGCCAATGCCCATACTGTGCATGAATATATTCTCACCGATCCGCTCCCAAAGGGGATCAAGCAGTTGGAAAACCTTGTGGTAAAGATAGGGATTTAAAGGTCAAGAATAACCTGACTGCCCTTAATTAACTCCATCATTCAAGTCTTTCTTAAAGAAACGGTTGAGCCAGTTATGGAACACTGCGCGGTTTGTTTGCTGCCGGATCGCCAGGCTGGCATTACGTGCCAATCCTGCATCTGCGGGTTGCCGGCTGAACAGGTATTTGTGGTATTCATCACGCAGCATGATTATTTCAGATGTGGCTTCAGGCAGGCTCTCCATCAATTCCGCACAAACCTGCATTGGTGTATCCGCCTGGCTGGCAGATTTTCCAAATCGCCTGAGAGATCTATGAATGACCTTAAAAGATTTCTGGATGGGATCTTCAGAGACCAATCTCACCCATTTTAACAACCAGTCCGGTACAGTGAGGGAGTTACGCTCCAGGATCAGCTTCATGCGCACCGGCAGAGGTGTGGGAATTGAACTCTGGCGCTGGTACCCCCGCCAAAAAAGATATCCGCTCAATCCGATGATCATGATTCCTAAAAGCACAACCACAAACCCGGGAGCGCCAGCCGGTTCCTCGTTTCCTGGTGGAAGTATATCAATTACAGGTACGGTTGTGGGGCTGAATGCCTGCCGGGTGGGAACATCATCCTCCAGATCCGGTCTGGCGAGCGTATCCGGATTGGTGTTACCGCTATTTTCCGGGGCAATACCGCTGGGTCTGGTAATCTCTTCCTGGGATGTGGTTGGTTCAAATTCCACCCATCCTATGCCCGGGAAGTATACTTCCGGCCAGGCATGGGCATCGTTTTGTTTTACTGTCAGTACATTCCTCTGCCCGGGAACCCTTTCTCCCTGGGCAAAACCAACGACCATACGGGCAGGAATACCAGCTGATCGCAGCAGGATCACTTCCGCTGTAGCATAATAATTACAATATCCCTGTTTGTAATCCAGGAGAAACCATGCCAATATATCTGACCCGAAAGGCGGTCTTGAAACCACCTTGCTATAAGTGATCTCACGACGTAAATAGTTGGTGATGGCTGTGGCTTTATCGAAGACCGTTTCCTTCCCGGAAACCAGACGGGCAGCCAGGGTGCTAATTTCACTGGAAAGGTTCCCGGGGATCTGCAGATAATGGCGCAGCACCCAATCGGGATATTCCTCCCCAGCCTTCTGAAGATCCAGAATAGTTGGGTTGGATTCAATAGCTTTCACCTGGTAGGATTCCCCCGCATGAATGATGTTGTCTGCCTGCATCAGGATGGGATCTACCAAGTCTTCCTCCACCCGAAAAAGGGATATTTGAACTGGTCGACTGATCCAGATGGGTTGAGCGGGCGTGAACAGGTTGAATATTCTTCCCTGGGAGACAGAAAAAGTAAATTCACCTGGGTCAGGCAGACCAGCTTCGGTTGACAGTATGGTTGGCAGCTGCAAAACAGGCATGGAGGGACTCAATGCCTGGCTGCTATGCCTGCCATTGGTCCATTGCCCGTTGTTATAATCATCGTATACCCGCACCCGCCAGTAATAGCGTATCGCAACCGGACTTGATGGAATTTCCACATTGAAGATGGTTGCATTCCCAGTGATGGCTTTTTGCCCCAATTCCATCAGATCGCTACTGTAATAATCATAAGTTGAACTGGATGAACTACCTTCAAGTCCAGCTACAGCGTTGCTCAGATCTTTTCGAGTATTCTGCCATGGTTCGCTGATCCGTTCCCAGGCATACTGGGCAATTAATACCGGCCGGTTTGGTGCTGGAATAACCCAGGCCAGCAGGAGGATGGCAGAGGCGTAAATGACCAGAATCAGATTCATTTCCTTGCGGGAATCCATCGAGCTGTGAATGTGGTTATCTTCCCAGAAACGTCTTTTTTGTAAGATAAACCTGCGCCCAAACAACAGCAAAGAAAAGAACATGCACAGGATCACAAAAATAATTCGGTTATGCTGAATATTGTCGTATACCTGGATGAGAACCACCAAAACCCAGGTCGGTAGCAAAGCGCTTACAATATTCTCGTGTCGTGACCATTGGAAGCCTGCCAAAAGACTTACACACCAATAGATCAACGCCACCATGATGATGAACAAGAGAGAATCATCTACAGGTTTTTTTTGGAAAAATAGTTCAAGAGAGATTCCCAATCTTCCAAGAAAACTCGCCATTCGTTCAAGCCAGGAAATATTCTCATAGAATTCAGCACCAATTATCCAGGGTAATAGTACCAGGCCGTACACAAACGCAAGCAGGTTGACGATTAGGGGGCGAAACCGACTGACTCCCAATGCTGTGCCGAGGCATACACCCAGTATTGTGAGCGTCAGTGTAATTTCAAGCCCGGTGGTCCATTTTGTGGCAACAAGTCTGAGGGCAGAGAGTAATAAAGCTACCAATAGGAACAAAGCTGAAGGGAAATCCCAACGCCTGGAGGGATTGCTTTTCATCATTTAAGTGTACAATGATACCAATCAAC
>JBDRQK010000346.1:0-2910 GCA_043826315.1 Chloroflexota bacterium | reverse complement strand
GCGATTGCTCGGGTTCAAATTACCGGAGAATTTTAACGCACCCTATTTGAAAGCCAACCTGACCCAATTCTGGAACAATTGGCACATCACCCTGACCCAGTGGTTCCGGGCTTATTTCTTCAATCCCTTCACCCGCTTCCTGCGTGGGAACAAGAAACTACCGATATGGATCATCATCCTGGTTACCCAGGTCAGCACAATGGTTCTGATCGGGTTATGGCACGGCATCACCTTGAATTTCGTTGTGTGGGGTCTGTGGCATGGCTTGGGGCTCTTCATTCAGAACCGCTGGAGTGGTCTCATGCTTCCATTCAGGACCAGGTGGCTGACCACACCGATCCGTCAGAAAGCTGCGGATTTTCTGGGTATGGTTGTCACCTTCAATTTCGTTGCCCTCGGTTGGGTATTCTTTGGTTTTCCATCCTTGCAGACATCCTGGTTCATCTTCCAGAGACTCTTCGGGTTATAACGAAAAGGAATGATCATTAATTTATGAAAAAACCGATAAGACCATATTCAGTTCTGATCAAAGCACTCCATCTTTTCCTGTTCATCAACCTGGGATTTGCCTGGATTAATCCTTCTGTTTCATCTTTTACCTTGATCAACCGGGTTTTGCCGGGCTTTGAGCGTTTCCCTGTCATCAGTTCCCTGGTAACCATGCCGGATGGCACTGTTAGTGTTCAACGCAGTGTCATACGGAACCTGGATATTCTCTTCAGCGCTCATGAAATCTCCGGGTCACCAAAACCAGCAGATGAATACCGGGTGGTGCTCTTTGGCGAGTCACCAACCTGGGGGACCGGTTTATCACCCCAGCAGACATTGGCTGGATTTATCAACCAGGCAGATTTGAAGACCTGCACTGGTCAGAAGATCCGTGTTTATAACCTTGCAGTCCCCGGATATTCAGCCACCAAAGATCTGCTTACCATGGAACGTTCGCTTGATTTCGATCCTGACATGTTCATCTGGTCCTTTACATTGGAGACATTTGATCCCAGTTACCAAAAAAAAAGGCTGGTGGGTGATAACCCGGGTGATTATCAAAACCTTTTACAGAAATATAACTTGATCACCTCTATTCAGAAAATGGAGGACAATTCAAAGCCCGGTTTCATGGAAAATACCCTGTGGGATCAAAGGCAGAATCTCAGTATGCAACTCCAGATTCAGGGATATTCCTTAAAAAGCATTATTTATGGAACAGATGATATCCGCTCATCGATTTGGATAGACGGAGACCTGATCATCAAACCTCCAGGTACTGGATATCGATATAATGGTTTGCTAAATAATGGCAACTTATTCAAATTTGAAAGGTTAATACCCTTTGACACCCTCAGAGTAGCCCATGAGATCGCCGGGGATCGACCCTTGTTGATGGTCAACGAACCAATTTTTATCATCTCAGGAGCTATGAGTGATATTCGCTACAATACTCTTTATCCACGCTGGGCGATGGACCAATTTCGCGAATTCATGGCAGCCCAGGTATCAGCGAATCATTGGATCTTCGCCGATGACTGGGACTTGCTCTCTCAAAACGAATTTCTTGATAATGTGATTCACCGTAATGCTACAGGGAATCTGCATTTGGCAGTCACGCTCTTCCCCTTGATCCAGGAATATTCCTGCCAGCAATATTGAGGTCCTCAACAAATTAATTGAAAAACAAGCCAAATTCCAAAGATTATCTGGATATTATCAGCATTTTCAAATTCGATTACCTTGAATTGGTTTTCTTTGATTTCTGTTCGCTGGTGCATTACCGCTTGGATTTCAGAAACTGCTCGGTAAATGGTTGGAATAGATACGAAGGATTATGAAAATTAGACCCTTTCATGTTCTATTCAAAGCGTTGATCTTATTCGTGGTGATCAACCTTGTTTATGCTGTGATTGATCCTTCCCCGGCTGCCTTCACGCTGGTCAACCACCTCCTGCCGGGCTTTGAGCGTTTCCCGATCAATCGAACTTTATTTATTAAACCTGATGGAACAACAGGTTTTAATAACAATACCATAACAGATCTGGATATTCTCTTCAGCACCCACGTCCTTTCAAGTGAACCGAAAGAAACCGGAGAATACCGGGTAATATTGTTGGGCGATTCATCCACCTGGGGTTTCGGAGTCTCCCCGGATCAAACGCTGAGTGGCGTCATCAATCATGCAGAATTACGCACCTGCAATAATGAACAGATTCGGGCATATTCGCTGGCCTGGCCCAGCAACTCAGCCTTGAAGGATCTGCTTATCATGGCAAGTTCAGATGCTTATGAACCCGATATGTTCATCTGGTTATATTCCTTGCAAGCCTTTGTGCCTGACAGACAGTCCACACTGGCAGAATCAAACCTGCTAGATTATCTGGATCTTGTCCAGCATTACCAGCTTGATTCTTCTTTCCAACCTGAAGATTCACTTTCAAAGCCGGATTTTTGGGATCGAACCATCTGGGGTCAACGCCTGGATTTGGGCACACAAATTCAGGTCCAGGGTTTTGCATTATCCCGTTATTTCTTCGGCTGTGATGATATCAGTCCAAAAGTCTTGGAGGCTGAAGGCATCGTGATCAAACCTCCAGGAGTGGATGATCTTTTTTCTGGTAGGAGCGAAACAAATGATCTATTCAGAAACCAGTGGCTGCGTCCATTCGATACCCTCAGAGTTGCCTACCAAATCGCCGCTGAAAGACCTCTTCTGCTGGTTAATGAACCAACCCTCATTGAGACAGGTCAGAACTCCGACATTCGCTACAATTGGATCTACCCACGTTGGGCTTTTGATCAATATCGAGATTTTATGAGAGATCTTACCAGTAGGAATCATTGGATCTATTATGATTTCTGGGATCTCCTCCCAAAATCAGAATTTTATGATTCGGTATTTCACCGGACTGCTCTCGG
>JBDRQK010000345.1:0-10300 GCA_043826315.1 Chloroflexota bacterium | reverse complement strand
ACTAAGTTTATAATTTTCGAAAGTGCCCATCTCACCCAGGAAGCGCACGCTTGCAGGATAGGTTTCATCCAGTACGACATGAGGTGAGGCAAGGTTATGATATTCTCTGACCCGATCGTATCCACTGGAAGAGCGTGACATCCTCAATACATTGAAAATACGCTCGCTGATAAAATCGTCCCAGGTCTTGCCAGTGATGGCTTCGATGATTAGACCTGCCACGCCAAATTGCTGGTTGGCATAATGAAATTGGGTACGGAACTCCGCTACAGGTTTCAGATATTTCATGTGGTGCATCAGGTCGCGCTGACTGTAACCGCGATGATAGTAAATCCGCTGGGCGCGTTCCAACCCGAGACGATGACAGAGCAAGTCACGCACAGTGACATTTTTTGTTACCCACGAATCATAAAGTTCGAAATCGGGCAGGAATTTGACGACAGGATCATCCCAATCGAGTTCGCCTTCATCCACTAACATTCCAATTAGAGTTGATGTAAATGATTTTGTAGTGGAGCCAATAGCAAAAATGGTGTCAGCGTCTACGGTTTCGGATTTGTCCGCTTCGAGTACACCATAGCCTTGTGTGAAAATATCGTCGTCATTTAACACTACTACTGCAGCACCAGGGATGTTCCATGCAGAAAGAGTCTTAAGAATTGTCTCGTTGAGTTGTTGGATGTTCATTTGTTCCTTTACTATTCTCTATTTCTATCGCCAAACCTTATCCACTGCGTCATAACTTCCGACGCGTAAGTCGGGCTTGATATTTACCAATTTATGTTTTTCCACTCTTTGCGATGGGGTGCGTGGCAAGTCATCCATGTATTCGATAAAGCGCGGAACTTTGAAATATGCCAATTGAGCGCGGGCATAGTCGAGAATTGGTTCAGGGTCATATGCAGAATTGGGTTGTAGAACAATATATGCCTTCACTTCTTGCCCGCGTAAATCATCCGGAACTGCAACCACCGCCACATCTCTTACTGCCGGATGTTCCAATAAAACACTCTCCACTTCCATTGCTGAGATATTCTCTCCAGATCGACGAATGGTATCGTTTAATCGCGCTTTCCAATGGTAATAACCATGCTCGTCTCGGATTACCAGGTCACCTGTATGCAACCAGCCATCACGCAAGGTTTCGGCGGTTGCTTCGGGTTTATTCCAGTAACCAAGCATCATGGGCTTACCGCGAACGCACAATTCTCCGATCTCACCATCAGGGACATCGCATCCTTCGGTATCCAGCACGCGGACTTCTTTGGACTTGATTGGCTTACCCATTGCTCCCGTTCCAACAGTATTCCTGTCAGCAATCGGAACAATCATATCCACACCGGTTTCGGTCATTCCGTAAGCCTCACGCCAGGGTACTCCCCAGCGCTTTTCAAATTCCGCATGATATTTGGGATGTATTCCTGAACACAGGATAATACGGAGATGGTGACCTTTTTCCAACGCTTGGTTTTCCTCCTGTTTGAGCAGATATAACGGCATGGATCCAATTAGATACAACACTGTTACATTATGTTTCACTACTGCTTGCCAGAATTGCGAGGGCGAAAAACGTGGCAAAATCACCAATGCCGCGCCACCTATCAAGCAGGCAATCGTGTTCCACTGAGGATCCATGTAAAAATAAGGTTGGGATGTCAGGTTGACTTCGCCGGGCTTCAGCTCAAAATATTCTGATGCTATTTTTCCTATCCTCAACCAATAATCCTGGGTCAGCATACAACCTTTCGGAAACCCGGTTGTACCTGATGTATATTGGATGTTGACCAGATCATCGGATTCAGTCTGAGACGAATCAAATTTGTCTGAGGCGGAATTAACCATCTGCTCCCAGTCGGATAACTCTGTATGACGCCTGCTGCCTGCGTCAGTCACAATGAGTGCTTCTTTTACGGATAGCACATGTTCGCGCACTCGTTTCCATTGTTCCTTATATTTTTCATGGATGACGAAAAATCCAGCTTGTGAGTCACTGAGGACGTATGTTAAATCATGGTCGTGATAATTGATGTTGATAGGCACAATCACAGCCCGAAGCTTTGCGAGGGCAAACCAGATGATGGGAAAATCCACCCCATTGGGTAGCATGACCGCCACTCTTTTACCTTGTACCACGCCAATGGCTCGAAGTGCATTTGCCACCTGGTTTGCTCTTCGATTTACAGCCGCAAACGAGAGTAACTTGTTATCAAAGATAAATAGCGTCTTATCCCCAAATCGGTCCGCTGCGTCCTCTACCAGATGACCCAGACTCCTCCATTGCATACGTGATACTCCTTAGGCATTCATAAACCATTGCATTTCACTACGGGAAAGAGAAATGTGAAGATAAATTTATTTCTTCACTCGCTTAACAAAAATTTCCGACAACTCTTTTGAAGCTTGATCTAAGTCCACCGCATCGGGGTCAAAAACCCATTGCAGCATCACACCATCTATCGCCCCTTGAACGACTGATGCCATTCCCTGCTCGTCTACTTTCAAGAACTCAGCCTGTTCCTGTCCAATGTGGAAAATTTTCTTCAGATGCATACGGCATGGATCATATGCGTTTTTGCTAAAAGCTTGCTTTTCTTCTGGAGAAGTGAAACTACCCCACAAATCCACCAGTGCAACAAAATGCGACCGGTTGTTCTCGATATAATTAAAGCTGGCTTCGATATATGTGCGCAGTTTTGCATCTGCATTATTCTGTGCATCCACTTGTTCTTTGATATACGCCCCTTGCCGATTCAAGATTGTATGAATTGCAGATGTAATCAGGTCATGCTTGCCATTGAAGTGATAGGCGATCAAACCTTTGGTGATTCCCAACCCCTTTGCAATTTCAGCAAAGGATGTTTGGGTATAGCCCTGCTCGGCTATCGTTCGCAAGGCCGCTTCAATGATTTGCTTGCGTCTGGCTTCTTCAATGAAAGTCGGTTGTTCACTTTTGGAAGATTTTATGGTCATATTGGTTTCCTCTCAATTTCCGATGACTTCTCCCTGAAAGCGGAAGAATTCACGGACAGCATCAGGGTTCATGCCAGTAAATATACTATTACTTGAGGAAATCATGTAGCCACTGTTTCCGCCTTGTTCTACACAGCGACGTACCTCGGAACGGACAACTTCAAGGTTGGGTTCAAAAAAACAATTGATATCGGCGTTTCCAATCAAGATCAATTTATCTCCGAAATCTCGCTTGATTTCATCAAGACGGTTACCCGCCAACGGTTCAAGTCCGTGCATTCCTGCAAAACCAGCCTTGACGGCGAAGGGTAATAATTTTTCAATTTTTCCGTCTGTGTGCCAAATAACGGGAACGGATAACTCTCCGACGATACGGCAATGGTAAGGGAAGACCAACTCTTGCCACATTTGCGGTGAAATCATAGGTCCGCCACGATGTGCGCAATCGTCACCCATGACAATCACTTCCGCACCGAGTTTAACTGCCCACTGAAAAATTGCCAAACTCCACTCAAGCCGTGTATCCATTACCGCTCGGACGAATTGTGGATCTTTCAAATATTTCGCAAACATACACTCCAATCCCATTGCCATGTAGGTTCCCATGAAGGGACCAATGTGCGTGCCGAAGAAAAAACAATGGGTGGGATACCTAATGCGAAGTTGGGCGATCTTTTTCTCATCGAAAAATTGCTCCGCATAGGAGATCGGTGGTGTATACTTCAATAAATTGGCAGGTGTATCCACAGCACCACTCAAGTACATCCCATTTTTCCAAATCCTCCCAAACTCATCCACGCCGTCTTTCCAGGCATTGCTCTCTCTAAACGGTTGAGATGGCATTAAAATACCGTCCTGCCCACTTTCGGGGTAGGCACTGTATGGGTCGTCTACTCCCAGTTCATCAAACAACCCGTCAATCCACACCTCAAACCTGGGAATGCGGTCAGGTGGTTTTCTCTCTAGAACAGCATGAACTCGTTCGCGAGAATTCATTTATAAACCTTATAGACACAAAGGGCATGAAAAAGGGAGATTAGAAATTAGACTTCTCTTAATTCTCATTCTCTTATCACTATCTTATTGCTCTTTTCCATCCACTCAGTACTCACGTCTGCACCGTGACCTGGGGCATCACGTAAGGTCACGGTGCCGTTTGCTTTGAAGTCTACACCACCTATGGTGGGATCATCAGAAAAGTGGAAAGGTGAGTCCAAATCGTGCAGGACAATATTCGGGCAGGCGCAAATCAGGTGTGCACCTGCGCTGACGCCAATCAACGACTCGGACATGCCACCGAGCATACACTTGATCCCTGCTGCTTCACCGATAGCGCTAATTTTCAACGCACCATGAATACCTGCTGATTTGGCGAGCTTGATGTTGAAATAATCCACTGCGCCAATTAACGCCAACCGAAAGGCATCATGTGCATCAAAGATGGATTCATCCGCCATAATGGCTATCGGACTGCGCTCACGCAATCGTTTGAAGCCATCGATATTCCAGTAAGGCAACGGTTGTTCACAAATTTCTATTTCATATTCCTCCAGGTCGTTGAGAATATTAATAGAGGTGATTTCATCCCAAGCCTGATTCACATCCAGGCGTAAAGGAATGCCTCTACCCACTGCTTCCCGGATGGCACGAATGCAGGTGATTACATCATCCTTCCCGGTTCCGACTTTGATCTTGAGAAATTTTGCGCCAATCTCCATAAATTCTTTTGCGGTCTTTGCCATCTCTTCGGGTGTATCCATGCCGATGGTGCGGTTGGAATATAGAACTTGTTTTGTTCCGCCTAGCAGGGCATAGAGCGGAAGATCTGCATGTTTGGCGAGCAGGTCGTAGAGCGCCAGATCATACGCACAACGCATGGCAGGATTTTTTAACATGAACGCTTCGAGCGCTCGAAGATGCGAATCAATCTCAAGTGGATTATTACCGATTAGAAAATGCGCATACAGTATTGCTGCTTCGATGGCGGTCTCTGGTGCTTCACCCGTCACAAAACGAGATGGTACGCCTTCGCCTACACCCACAAACCCGTCGCTATCATGAATGCGGATAACAATGTTATGTGAGCTGTCCATGATTGCCAGAGCAATCTTGAACGGGTGTGAGAAGGGCAGAATCAGGTCAATGATTTCAATTTTAATTATGGTTGACATATTATCTATTGCAGGGGGAATTCACTCCTGCGATTATTTCCCTTTGAAATTTGGCTCTCGCTTCTCCATAAATGCCTGAACACCTTCCTGCAAATCTTCGCTGGTGAGACATTCCAGAGTGCCTTTGGTCTCTAGTTGCATAACCGCTTCCAAATCCAGATCATATGAATGCTGCAAAATCTCTTTGATCAGGCGAGTTGAAATCGGGGAATTCGCCGCCAGGGTGTGAGCCATGTCCATCGCTTCGCTTATCAGCATTTCAGGTGGAACAACACGTGCCACCAGACCCATTTCTTGAGCTGACCTTGCTGATATTATCTCGCCGGTTAACATCAATTGTGCGGCGCGCCCCATCCCAATCATACGTGGCAGGCGATGCATGACGCCATTCGTCTCTAAAAGCCCACGTCGGACTTCGGCAAAGGCAAACGTCGCATTCTCTGAGGCTATTCGAATATCGCTGGCAATTGCCACTTCTGCACCCGCACCAATAGCCAAACCGTTTATGGCAGAGACAATTGGTTTTGGCAGGTTTACCATCCTGCGGGATAATTCCTGCATCTCGCTCAACTCGGCGTGTGCATGTTCCATCGTCAATTTGCCAGTTAAAAGATGCGAGATTTCATCAAGGTCTATTCCCGCTGAAAAGGCGCGACCAGCACCCGTCAATAGCACAACGCGAATCGAATTGTTCCTGGCAACCTCATCTAGCAATTCCAATAATTTCTCAAACATGGTGCGGCGAAATACATTCAATACCGCCGGACGGTTGAAAGTGATAATGGCTATATGGTCTTGAGTGTGGAAAAGAAGTTCGTTCATTTTATTGGAATCTCGATGAAAGAGGCGGTTTCTCCCCCCAGCATAATGTCTAGGCTTGGATTCCCCGTAGTTGGAAACCGTTGAAAAGTATCTTTGTCTGCGCCTGTAATGGATACCCTTAAGCGCCATCCACTCCGAATCAGAGCAGAGATGGGATTTAACCCGAATGTTAATTCAGTCACTTCGCCTGGCTTTAGTGGCATGATATCAGCGCGTTTGAATGAGTGATAAGGCACAAATTGCTTGTAAGGAGGTGCTTCGCTTGATACTTTACGATGGATGGCGCGTAACATACCCTCGGTCAGGTAATAAGCATTGCCTTGCTCATCCAACCCTTCAAGGTATACGAAGAAATTGCCGTCATCATGAGTGGATTTGACGAATAGAGTCACGACGGGGTAACCCGTTAATTCGCTGTCCTGATCGAGAGAGGATGTAGTGTACGCAAGTTGACCTTTGATAGGTGAATATTTGATAGGACGGTGGTCAAGTTCAGTTTGCCAGCGGTTGTTAAGACCTGTCGATGTGGAGAAATCTACATTAAAACTATCAACAGAATGAGACTCGATGAGGGTTCTGGAGAGTTCGCGATTGGGTTGGAAAAAGAATTGGGTGAGTGGAAAACCATCAGGTGGAAACTTCGATACCGATTTCCATTGATTTTCAAAAACAGTAAAGTAATGTAATTCACGAGTTGTGGGTGGGTTGTCGAAAAATCGCAATGATTCTTTCATCTGTGCCAGCAAGGGAAATGGGTTATTCTTTGCGCTGACATGCTGGGTTGCACCGTGATTCCACGCACCAATGACGGCACGTTGTGGGCGAGGGTTGTTTGTGAAACGGTGAATGACTGCACTTGCGGTGGCAGCATCGAACCAACTGCCCCAGTGATCGAGTATGTGCTTGGTAGGTCGGTTGAACATACTAATATCATCGAGTGTGATACCCAATTCAGGGTCGTTGTCATCACGGCAGGTGATGTGATGTAACGCAGAATCCACCTGTTGATTATGATGTAAAGGGATGGGGTTTGTGTCAATAGGCTTGACGCCTTTGACGAGAATCTTCTCAAGTAAGCTCATGTTTCTTGGACATTGGTTGGCATCAAGCAAGCGGTTGTAGTCTGACCAATTGCGCAATATAAAATAATTGGGTACACCTCCAGGGAAGGCGATATCGTTATAGACATCGTACTCATTGAAGCGGACCAGCGCGTTGATGACGGCGGGATGACCGCATGCTCCAAGCATTTCAGCGGTGGTGCCTTGATATGAGTTACCGAAACCTCCAACTTTGCCATTGCTCCAGGGTTGTTGTGTGACCCACTCGACAAGATCATAAAGATCATTCAGCTCGACAGCTGACCAGGGGTGCAGATGATTTCCTTCAGATGCGCCTGTACCACGCAAATCAATTCGCAAAACAGCATAGCCAAATGCTGTAAAAAATTTTCGAGCGGAGTCGGGAAGAGAAATAAACCATGAAAATGGTGTTTTAATTTGCTGAGCACGCCAATAACGAGTCGCAGCAATCAGAACCGGAATTTTTATTTTGGGGGCGAGTCCACGTGGCAGATAGAGATCAACCGCGAGGCGAATCTTGTCACGCATGGGAATGTAAAGAGAATACTCATTAGAGCCTTTGTATTGCGGGGGGCGAAGTGGTTGAGTGGAAGGAAAAGTCATGAAATTTCTTTATGGATTACTGCTAAAGTGTAAAACAATTAGTGATTGGTTATTATAGACCGATGAAGTTATTGACCACTTGCTGAAAATGTTCTGGTTCTTCAAGGAATGCCCAATGTCCGCTGCGGGTGAATCCAACAGTTTGACAATTTGGGAGGGTGGCACACAATTCTTCAGCAACTGGTTTGCCTGTGAAAGGTGAGTCTGCTTTCCCGTAAATGCAGAGTGTCGGGACCTTCAGTTGGCGGAGTACGGCTTTGTAGTTATAACCTGTGATCGAGAGCGAGATTTCACGCCATGGAGCGAAGGATAGCGTACCTGTGTCTTCAAGCAAGTGAGTTTTGGTTTTATCAAACAGACGTTTGTAATTATCTTTTTCGGATGATTGCGTGAACCATTCATCGGCTTCTTTGGAGTCAGCAGGTGGAAAGCCGAAGGCGATGGAGTACAACATCGCTCCAAACCATTTCCACACAAAACGATTGCTCATGCCGTTATTAATGCGGATCCCGCCCGCTATGATCATTTTCTCAACATGCTGCGGATACTTGATGACATACCGCTGGGCTAATGCGCTTCCAAACGAATGCCCAACGATGATAACTTTATCCGCTTTGACTACTTCAAGACGCAGGGCTTCGAGTTCTTCCACCAAATGTTCGATGGTGTAATTAGCGGGTATGGGCTTAATTTGTGAGTTACCTGATCCTCGTTGATCGTAATAGATGACGCGGGTTTGCTCAGTGAGAAAGTTAAATCCATTCTTGAAACTCAGGCTCGAATGCCCAGGTCCACCATGGAGCAGGATGACAGGGGGTAAGCCCTTGTCCGCACCAAGTTCGCGGTAGTACAAATCGTAACCATTGACATGGATGGAAGTCGTACAACCCACACAGTCCCGATTCTGTGGCAGAACGCGGTTGTAGATGAAATACGCAACTGCCGCGTAAAGTCCTAAGAGAATGACAAGGAATAGAACTATGTAGAGAATAATCATGGTTTCAGGATGAAAGATTCAGGTTGAAAGTCATTTGATTTTCAACCTGAATCTTGTAATGTTATGCTGCTTCCGTTTTTGCTTCACCCTTGGTAACAGGGAATATCGCAATGGTGGCAAGGATAAGGAAAACGAACATGATCAGCCATACCCAACGATAGTTATCACCCATAGCTTGAACAAGCGAACCGCCAAGCACAGGACCGATAATGAAGCCGAGGGTGACCGAAATTTGACGTAAACCAGTGTAGGTTCCCATTAATGTTTCAACAGGAGCACTGTCCACAATCATGGCAACTTGTACCACGTTGGCAAGTGGCCAGGTCAAACCACATATGAGCAACCCCACATTGAGCATGGTAGCGGTTGGGAATAGATATATTACTAGCGCACCCACAGCATACCCAACCAGACCAATAATCTGGGTTGTCTTGCGTCCAATTTTATTAGAGATCAGCCCTGCTGGCACAGCCATGACCATGAATGCAATTGCTGGAATGGCGACCAGCATAGCCGCTGAAGAGACTTCCATGCCTAGTGAGAACACACCATAAGAACTGAGAAATGCCTGCATTTGTGCAAGGGCAACATAAGCGAGTAAATTGCTTAGCAACAAAAATATTAAACTCTTTGAATGTTCTTTCGGCAGGTCTCGCAGGAACTTGATGATTCCCTTCAGATTGAACGGCTCGCCAGCCAGTTCTTTTGCGCTGGCAAGTTCTTCGGGTTCCTTGATCCATACCCAAGTTAGGAAAAGGATGAGAATGGCAAGTCCGGCAGCAATCCAGAAGGGAAGTGGACCGTACACATCATAGAGTGCTGCGCCAGCTAAAGCAGTCACCACAACCAGAAAACCTGCAATCGCACCTGCAATCCCATTTGCAGTGGAGCGATGTTGGGAAGGTGTTATGTCAAACATCAACACATCTGCAATCGGGCGAACAATGGCAAATGCAATTAGAACCACAATAAGCGAGAGAATGAATGGAATCAGCAAGCCCGTCAATTGACCCGTCTGGCCATTGAGCTCGGGTTTAATTCCAAGTGGAATAAGCGGAATGATGATAAACGCTACCACCGCTACAGGGATGCCAAACAGGATGAACGGCATACGTCGCCCCCAACGTGTTCGCAGGCTATCGCTCCAGGCGCCGACAAGGGGGCTGATGAACAATCCGGCTATATTGTCGAACACAAGGATGAAACCTGTTAACGCAGGGCCAAGTCCAAAGCCTAATGTTTTTGTCCCCACTTCGGTGAATGCTGGATTTCCCGCCTGCAAAAACAACGGCACATAAGTGTTGTACAATTGCCAGACAACCTCCAAAATGGCGGGCAATGTCGCCGCAATCACAATATTACGCCAACTCAATTTTATGTGGGTCATGGATTTGTCTCCTTCTAGTTATTGTACGATTGTTCAAATTATTGAACACCAGTTAAAATATCATACATATAATTAAATACAAAGTCAAGAGGCAATTTCCACAAATAATGAAGCGCCTCCCAGAGATGGAGGCGCTTCAAGTATATTTCTTTCTACTCGATAGGTTGGTTCTGAGCCAGAGAATAGATCGGTGCTGCGCCAGGAACCAGCACAACGCCACCACCTGGCAGCCTCTTTTCTCTCAGGATGGCTTCATAGATCAGTTGTT
>JBDRQK010000344.1:0-9890 GCA_043826315.1 Chloroflexota bacterium | reverse complement strand
AAAATAGTAAAAATAACCAATCCATGCTCCCATTGATACCTCCCGGCATTCTAAAACTAACTTAGGTAAGAACGTCTATTCTGATTGCAGCAGTATAGCTTCTATTAAAGCATGGAGGTTACGGTCCGGATCTACGAACAGACGGGAATTACTTTCTCCTGACTGATGATGAATTATCATTAAAAGAAGAAAAAACTCAGTAAGGTGTTCGTAAAAGTACCTATTAGTAAGAAGTACCTGGTTGCAGCCATTAGTGGAGTTATCATGGGTGGAAATTGTTGTGAAAAGCTCACTTGTGTTTATTTGCTACTATTATTTTTGTTCAGGAAGCTGTAAGTTTCCATTAATCCTGCCAACCATCTGATCGGGGCTTGTATATCAAATCACTCCATTGGATCTTATGAAAGCCAATCCTTTAGACGATAGTAATTTGCCGCAAAGGGCAGGAACCAGGCGTTATCGCGATAGAAGAAATAACTCTGGTGAGGAATTTCCATGAATGGGCTGCCGGCTTTTTCGCCACTCAGCACTTGAGCGATTTCCCGTCCCAAATAGAGGGCGGTGTGCAGACCATGTCCACAATAACCAACAGCATAATGGATCCCATCATCAAGTCTTCCGATATTTGGCATCAGGTCAAAGGTGAGACCAAGCTGACCTGTCCAGGTATGGGTGATACCCACGCCAGCCAGCTGGGGGAAAGCATGGACCATCTGCTTCTGCAGGATCTGGGCGGATCTTGTGACATCTAGCGTGGTGCTGAGATCATTTCTTCCCCCCCAAAGCATACGTCCATCAGGCGTGAGACGAAAATAGTTTAGAAACCATTTCGAATCCCAGAAGACGTGGCCCTTTGGACTGATCTCCCGTTGTATTTCTTCTGAAAGCGGCTCGGTTACGATGCAATAGCTGCCAACCGGGAATGTTTTGCGGTTGAGCCCCGGGGAGAGATTGTCTGTATACCCATTGGTAGCAATAATAATTTCTTTTGCCTTGAGTGTACCCCGCTGTGTATCGAGTTGGTATCCCGTACTGGTTTTTTGAATTCGTGTGACGCCAGCTTCTTCGCAAAGCAATACACCCCGGTTGGCGACCAGTTCAGCCAGTCCGAAGACCAGTTTGGCAGGATGGAGACCGGCGCCATGATCATCGAGCAATCCCCCAAAGAAAGCCGGACTGCCGATCGCATGCTTAAGCTCCGTGGGTGGGATAAGGTGTAACTCATGATCGAGTACCTGCTTGTTCCACTCGATCTCGGCCGTGAACCCATCGAAATGTGATGGTTTATAAGCCACACACAGTTCTCCGTCCTGGTGAAAATCACAATCAATGCCTTCCACGTCGACCAGCTCCTTGACCAGGTTAACTGCCTGTAATGAGGCTTGCCAGAAGAGGTGACCGTACTTCTCACCATAGCGTTTGAAGATCGTTTGTGCACCAGCTTTTAATCCGCAACCGGTGATGCCTCCATTTCGGGATGAGGCTCCCCAACCAATTGTCTCGCGTTCCAGAACCACAACAGAAGCGCCGCTTTTTACCAGTGTGCGCGCCGCGCTTAAACCAGTATATCCACTGCCAATGATGGCTATATCTGCGCTTTCGGGAAGTTCTTTGCAAACCAGAAGGTTAGCTGGTCGTGGATGATCTTCCTGCCAAAAAGGGATCGATTTCATATCTCATACCTCTCAATAATGCTACCTGCTATGAAAAGGGATGTCGGAAATCCTTCAGACCGCATCCTGAATGATTCCACATGGTTGGGGTCAATTAATCCAAGGAATTGCACGGTCTGTTTTTACACCAGGTGTGCAACGAGGCTTCGCACTGTCCCTTCGGAAATACCCAATTGTTGGGCAATGTCGGTAAAAGGCTTTCGGGCATCTTTGCATAATAGTTCGAGGCTATCAGAATCGAGTTTATCTATCATTTCAATTTGCGAATATCGTAAATACTAAATAAATTATTGCGAAATTCGTTATTGTACATTATAATACTATGGTATTCGAAAATAGACAAGGTTTTTTGGCTAACATCAAGATGGCGCATGGAAAGTCAGCCCTTACCATCACTATACCATTCGTAAATCATCGCATCATCCAAAACACCACACTGGATGCTGATCTTCAATAATCCAGAATCAACTGGAAGTGATAATGAGAAATATATTTTCAATTGCCAACTCAGACGATCTTCACCCGGATGTGGTAAAACACTTTAAACGCAACTTTTTCGTCAACTTAATGGATTCGGGGTTTTGGTTCTTTGGCGACAGCTTTGTAGCGGCATATACGATCATGCCTGTATTTATGAGCACATTAACCGACTCACCCTTATTAATAGGTCTGATACCTGCTCTTGAGGGTGCAGGCTGGTTCTTACCCCAGGTGTTCCTGGCAAGGCATTTGGAGGGGAGTAATCGACGATTGCCCCTGGTTCTTAAATTGGGAGCCTTGGAACGATTTCCGCTTTTATTGCTTGCGATAGTAGCTTTCTTCATTCTCAAATTTGATAAAAGCACAGCAATCGCTTTGTTTTTGGTCTTCTATGTTATTAAAACTTTCTCAAGCGGATTGGTGGCATTACCCTGGCAGGAATTGATCGCAACGGTCATCCCCGTATCACACCGTGGCCGTTTTTGGGGTTGGTCGCTGATCCTGGGTAAGCTCATGGGGTTGATAGGAGCGCTCATTACAGGGTTTTTGCTTACCAGCATTTCATATCCAACCAACTATGCTTATATGTTTGGGCTGGGATTTATTGGCGTAGCAATTTCACTCGGGTTTGAAAGATTGAATATTGAGCCTGAAATAGAGCGCTCCGTTTCTCCTAAAAATAAAGACCTTGGCCTGTGGAAAAGAATGGGAAAGATCCTGGGTGCGGACAGGAATTTCCTGTTTTTTCTTATCAATAGGGGGGTATTCTTTTTAGGATCAATGGGACTGGGCTTCATAACTGTTTACGGCATCCACAAATATAATTTACCCCTTTTTCACTCAGCGATCTTTACATTTGTCATGCTGGTTGCGGAAATAATTGGTTATGGAATTTGGGGATCGTATGGTGATAATCATGGATACAGAATAATATTGGAATTCAGCAATATATTTTTGATAATTGGTTTATTGATCCTTTTAATTTTGAATACTTTTTGGGGTCTTTACATTGCCTTTGGAATGATCAGTTTTTCACATGCCGGGGAATTCATCGCAGATCAAAATATTGCCATGGAATTCGGTAGTGAAAACGACCGGCCTACTTATATTGGCATGTCCAAGACACTCACTGGTCCATTTCTTCTGATAGCACCGGTCATAGGTGGAGCACTTGTGAATTTATGGGGATATCAAAGCATGTTTTTGATCTCCCTGGTTATCTCCATCATTGCCTATGGAACCATCAGGTTCCTGGTAGTAGAACCCAGGTTCTTAAATTGATCATGCTTTAACTTCGACTCGCTCATTATTGGGTCATATAATTGGAGACAGTGAAGCCTTGACGGGGTGACTTTCACCTGCAATATCGATCTCGTATCTGCCAATTTTGATGAAATCCGGGTTAGCTCCATCTTCGTTTTCAACAAAACCCATACCCATGGCTCCGCCCAGATTAAAGCCGAAAGCGCCCGTCTGCAGATGTCCAACGATCTTCACGTCACGGCAGATTTTTTCATTGCCATACAAGAGTGGTTCCGGCTCATTCAACAGGAATTTTAGTTCCACTTCACCGCCTTCCAGGAGGGTAAGGGGAATAAATCAGAAAATAATTTTATTTTTTCTGTGCCAGATAAATTGAAACCGAACTAACCTTATGGATTGGTTGGAATTTCTCGTTTAAGTAATTTTGGAAACAGCCAGGGATGTTTTCGCAAATACAATGAAATCAGCGTGGGGGATGAACCATCCATTCGCATTTTAGCAGGTGTTTCAGACCAAACGAAGGAAAGATGTTCAATCATTCCAGGTGTTTGCATGTATACAACAACTTGAAGGCTGGCTTTTAAGACTTCAAGTTGGCGTTGTGAATCACCAGGTGCACCCATTGTACGCCCGAGAGGATGTTCCATAGCAATCAGGTGGGGTACGTTAACCGAGGCAGTTAAAGCCGGAATTGTTGAAATTACCATTGTGGATATTCCGGCTTCTTCAATTTTGCATTGAACCAGTCCAACGGACCAGTGGCAAACTGGTCAAGCTGGCACATGAACTGCTATATCAACTCTTTCATCCTATATTGTTGATTGATTTTGGGTACGGTCTTTTCAAGAAAGGGCTCTGGATCGAGGTTATATCCCATATAGGAGTAATGGTTTGGAGCACTCCTGCCAATGGTGCTGTTTGCCTCCCGTTCTGATAAGCGTTGCAGGGGTAGCAGGCAATATCGGTATCAATATTGGAGTGGCAGCATCGATGGCTTTCTTCCGCTTTAGCGGCTGGAAGGATTCTTTCTTTGGCAATATGCATGGTCAGGGATTGGATGCAGTGGAGTTCATTACGCAAAAGAAGGTTGTCATTGAACGTTAGCCCAAAGAATGGTCCCGCAAGTTCTGATCTTCTTAAAATCCATTACAATACCCCAAGCAAATTAAAAGTTGTCACATAACGAAGAATTAGCATCTACAATATCTGCCAGGCATATAATAGCAAATTGGGATACACCATTTGCTGTAACCAGGAATTTGATGGATTTCAGACAAAGTTTCAGCAACATGAGTTATTGCTCGATTACTCGTCATTGCAATAGATTTGATATAAAATATGGAAACAATATTCTATAAATAAAAAAAAAGACGAGTATCGGGTCAAATTGGATATACATATTCAGTTGTATTCGAACCTGCGGGAAAAACTTCCCCAGGGATCCAAGGGAAAGGCTGTGCTGCACTTGAAGGACGAAGCAAGTTTGCAGGATTTGCTGGACGAACTTGAGATCACCCAAAAAATTGTGATCAGCGTGAATAACGAGCAGGAAACGGATACATCTCGCCGATTGCAGAACGGCGATAATGTCAAAATGTTTTCATCCATCAGCGGCGGTTGATTCGATCCATAACTTCGGCACAAAGGAGAGAGAAATGGCATACGGTTATAACGGGAAGATCTTACATGTAGACCTCACCAGTGGTAATTTGAGTGTTGAAGAACCAGATGAGGCCTTTTATAGAAAATATATGGGAGGCAGTGCTCTGGCAATGCATTATCTTCTCAAAGAAATGCCTGCAGGTGTGGAACCTCTTGGACCGGATAATGTATTAGTGCTGGCGCTCAGTGTGGTGACTGGATCAGCCATCTCTGGTCAAAGCAGGATGACTGCTGCTGCCAAATCTCCACTGACCGGTGCGATAGGCGACTCGCAAGGTGGGGGCTTTTTCCCGGCTGAACTCAAGTTTGCCGGTTTTGACGCCATTGTCATCAAAGGTAGATCTGAAAAACCGGTCTACCTTTGGATCAACGCTGGCTATTATGAACTGCGAGATGCAACTCATCTATGGGGGAGAGTCACAGGTGATGTTGAGACATCCATCAAGGAAGAATTGGGGGATGACAAGATCGAAGTCTTGCAGATCGGTCCCGCTGGAGAAAAAGGTGTTCGCTTTTCCAGCATCATGAGCATGTCTAACCGTGCAAATGGCCGCACTGGTATGGGTGCAGTGATGGGCTCCAAGAATCTGAAGGCAGTTGCTGTGCGAGGAAAGAACCGTCCAAGTGTTGCGGACAAAGATAAACTTAAAAAGCTGGCCAAATGGGGAGCTGATAATCTTGAAGATTCTAGTATCGCAGGCCTGGCGAAATATGGTACTGCAGAAACAACCGGTGCAAACCAGACGAGTGGCACGCTGCCCACCTATAACTACAATAGTGGGGTGTTTGCTAACTGGGAAGCCATTGATGGCACCACCATGTACGATACGGTTCTGAGAGGTGCTGCAGAGGGAAAGCAGGATCGAAGAGGACGTGACAGTTGTTATGCCTGTACGGTGCGTTGTAAGCGTGTGGTTGAGATCACCGAAGGAAAATACAAAGTTGATCCACACTATGGCGGACCGGAATATGAAACCACTTCTACGTTTGGCAACTATTGTGCCATAGATGATCTGGATGCTATTTGCAAGGCTAATGAATTATGCAATAAATATGGCATGGACTCCATTTCCTGCGGTGCCACGATCTCGTGGGCATTTGAAGCTTTCAGTGCAGGCAAGCTGACCCCTGAAGATACAGATGGTCTTGATCTTTCATGGGGTAATTCCGATTCGATGGTGAAGCTGGTGGAGAAAATAGCCAATCGGGAGGGGTTTGGAGATGTGTTGGCGGAGGGTTCCGAGCGCGCCGCCAGGAAGATCGGTCGGGGTACGGAAGCATACCTGATCACATGCAAAGGTCAGGAAGCACCTGCCCACATGCCTCAGGTAAAACGCTCTTTGGCAGTCATCTATGCCACCAATCCATACGGTGCAGATCACCAGGCGCATGAACATGACCCGGCTATTGAAAGTGATTTTGAATATTATACCGAGCGCATGGCGGTGTTGGGTTTTAGCCAGGCTCAGAAGCCACAATCTCTGAGTAAAGAAAAAATCCGGTTTGCGGCAGTATCACAACGAATGTATAGTGCCATGGATAGTCTGGATCTATGTCAGTTCGTCTATGGCCCTGCCTGGCAATTGTATGGTCCGAATGACATGGTTGAGCTGGTGCGTGCTGTCACAGGCTGGGATGATGTGAGTTTCAATGAGCTGCAGAAAGTGGGTGAACGGCGTCTCAATATGATGAGGTCCTTCAATGCCCGTGAAGGCTTTGATCGCAAAGACGATAATCTGCCCGAGAAACTTTTCAAACCACTGAAGGGTGGTCCAAGCGATGGTTGGGTACTGGATCGCGCTGAAATAGAGTCTGCACTGGATACCTACTTTGAGTTTTGTGGCTGGGATGTCAGGACTGGTGTTCCGACCCGTTCCAAGCTGGATGAGCTCGAATTGAGTTGGGTGGCTGATCTGATGGAATGAAACCATCAGGGAGTTCTGTGTAGACCCATCCTTGCGAATTGCTTCACTCAGGGATGTGAGGGTGTCGATCTAACGGTTTGCGTTCGTCCCGCGATTATTCCGCGGGACCTTCCCGTATGCGATCAGCAGGATAATGGAGAGGGTGGCGTTGGGAGCATTATTCTTTCAGGTGCTGGAACCAAAATCAGCGATATTGCTGTCAGTTAAAATAATATCCCCCCTGAAGCAGGAAATCCCTTATATAGAGAAAAAATCGTTGTATGAATACACTTCTGTCATGCAAGGGTCTTCTAGTATGGTATAACGGATTTAGCTGACCTCAATTCAGTCAGTTGTTTATAATAACGAAACCAGTTCTTCTTCACCCCTCACTGGTCGTCATTAACCGGAATCGGTGGAAGAATTCGTCGGAATGCGCACTCAAAGGAACTATCGTGAAAGAAATCGAAAGAATATGGCATGAATACCATAAGAAATTGGCAGTTTTCATAAGAAGCAAGGTTGCTGAAGATGCGGTAGATGATCTTCTTCAGGAGGTCTTTATGAAAATCCACAGCCATATCGATTCTCTGAAAGACGGAGCGAAAATTGAAAGTTGGCTCTATCAGATAACACGAAACGTAATAACTGACTACCACCGTTCCAGGCGAATATCAGAGGAACTGCCCGAATGGTTAGAGCAACCTCAATCTGAAGAAGAGGATATCATCAGGAAAGAACTGTCATCGTGTTTGGCGCCAATGATCAATGAATTGCCTGCCAAATATCGTAATGCCATCCAACTATCGGAAATGGAAAACAAGACGCAAAAAGAAGTTGCTGAACATGAGGGCATTTCATTGTCTGGAGCAAAGTCACGGGTGCAAAGGGGTAGAGTATTATTAAAAGTCATGTTGCACGACTGCTGCCAATTAGAGATCAATAAGGATAATCAAATTGTATCGTATGAGAAAAAGAAACAGGATTGCAAATATTGTTAGTTCTTTTTTGCGTCCTTTTCCGCCTTTCTCCGTCTATATAGATGTAGAAACTTTTTTTTAATTCCAACATCACAGGAGACTGACGTGACTCAATTAATTAATGACAACATACGCAAGGCAGTACGTGAACAGTATGGCAAAGTGGCAGAATTCGGAAATTCTGGTTGTGGATGTTCAGCAACTTCATGCTGCGAATGGCTTGGTATCGATGCCAAAGCTGTCTCAATGGAGTTTGGTTATTCACGCTTTGATGTAGATCAAGTGCCGGCGGGTGCAAATATGGGACTGGGTTGTGGCAACCCCAAGGCTATTGCTTCATTGAAAGCCGGTGAGACTGTCCTGGACCTAGGCAGCGGTGGTGGATTTGATTGTTTTCTTGCCGTTGATGAAGTAGGCGCATCCGGAACAGTAATAGGCGTTGATATGACGCCGGAGATGGTGAGCAAGGCTAGAGCGAATGCTGAAAAGGCTGGTTATAAAAATGTGGAGTTTCGTCTTGGCGAGATTGAAAACCTGCCTGTAGCCGATGGCATGGTCGATGTCATTATTTCCAATTGCGTTATCAATCTTTCGCCTGAAAAATCCAGGGTTTTCCAAGAATCATACAGGGTCTTGAAACATGGAGGTCGTCTGGCTATTTCAGATGTTGTTGCCAGCACTGAGTTACCGGAATCTCTGAAAAATGATATGGCATTGTTGACCGGTTGTATATCAGGGGCATCATTAATTACAGAGATTGAGACCATGCTTAAAGAAGCAGGATTTGAAGCCATAAAAATAAATCCGAAAGACGAAAGCAAAGAATTTATCAGAAATTGGGCACCGGATAGCAAGGTTGAAGATTATGTTGTTTCCGCGACAATCGAGGCAATCAAACCATAGGCATAACAAGGCGGGGCAATGCCTCCGCCTTTCTGCTGTGCACGGTATAAGGCTGGGCTTCCTTCATGTGACCACTCCACCGTCAAGTATCTGAGTGATAACCGGTCGCTTCAGTTAGCTGCTGCCAGGTCTTATGTAAAGGAAATAAGCATATCCAAGTGCAAGAAACCCGTACAATATAGGACTGGACCAACCTATGGTATTCACACTCCCGCTCAATTGAATTTCCATGGATGCAACAAATCCGACGCTGTCCTGAATGAGCAAGGCTAAGGCAATTGCTCTTCGAGCATCTACCGAGGGGGACTTTCGACCGAACCACATCAGAGTCATAAAACCGAGGATCGATCCGCCGACCAAACGTGTCGCCCAAATGTTTCCATCATCAGGTACAAGACCATACATTTGAATCACCCAACCAGCAAAAATGGCACAAGATAAACCAAAGAAGGCAGCAAAGACAATGTTGATCGTAAATAAATGCCGGAGTTTCATATAGGTCTCCTTTCTTAGAGCAAAAAACGGATAAGATACTATTGTCCTAAAGACCATTATGGTTCAATATCAAACGCAGCCTAACGGTTTGCGTATGTCCCGCGATTATTCCGCGGGAAAGTCCCGCATATACTTGGCGGGATACCTGCGTGTGGGCGGGTGTGGACTCTGCTTGGGAGCAGAAATAACTCGAAGCCGGATTGAGACCTGACAGGTTTTAACAAAGCTTGTTTGATCGAGGTTGAAGGCTGCATGGAGGGGCGTGAGGGATAAGTCACCTGATAAAACCTGTCAGGTCTATATTGGGAGAATGCTCAGGACAGGTGTCGCAGAATCCTATAAAAACAATACAATTATGACATAGAATCAATAATCGCTCTCCATCTCTGGGAGGCGCTTCAAGTATATTTCTTTCTACTCGATAGGTTGGTTCTGAGCCAGAGAATAGATCGGTGCTGCGCCAGGAACCAGCACAACGCCACCACCTGGCAGCCTCTTTTCTCTCAGGATGGCTTCATAGATCAGTTGTT
>JBDRQK010000343.1:0-4406 GCA_043826315.1 Chloroflexota bacterium | reverse complement strand
TGGAACGGATTCCGCGCTCAAAACACATTTCAAGCCATCAATTTCGCCAGCAATGGATATATTGTGGTTGCGATCGACCATACCTATGGAGCCGTATTAACCGTTTTTCCTGATGGGTCGGTTGCTTATAATAATCCAGATGCTTTACCAAGCAATATGGCGGACCTGCAATACCTTCCAATAGCCAATAAACTGCTTAATCAGTGGTCTGGCGATCTGGGTTTTGTATTGGATATTCTTTCCTCAATAAATGAAAATGACCCTATTCACGGCCTAACTGGTCATCTTGATCTGGAAAAAGTGGGCGTGTTTGGTCATTCCACAGGAGGAGGAGCAACGGTGGAGTTTTGTGGACGTGATCCGCGATGTAAAGCCGGGTTGGGAATGGATGCATATCTGAAACCTGTCTCCGAGACAATAATGGATCTGGGTTTGCGCCAA
This sequence comes from Chloroflexota bacterium, assembly GCA_043826315.1. Classification (GTDB taxonomy): domain Bacteria; phylum Chloroflexota; class Anaerolineae; order Anaerolineales; family Villigracilaceae; genus UBA12087. The sequence goes on along the minus strand of JBDRQK010000343.1, from coordinate 3,965 downwards.
CCTTTCCTGTTCATGTTCAGCGAAACATGGTCCAGTGAGACCAATTGGGGATTATTCAATGAGTTGTACCTGAATTCGGATAATGCAAAAACCCTGTCAATAGTTGGCACAGCTCATTACGATTTCAGCGACCTACCCATTCTTTCTCCTATTGCGGCACAGATGGGACTTAAAGGTCCACTGGAAGGTGAAAGAGTAATTAAAATCACTTCATATTACCCCCTCGCTTTTTTTAACCAGGTTTTATTGGGATTCCCTTCAATCCTCTTGGATGGAAACTCTCCAGATTATCCGGAAGTTGTATTTCCGTAAGATCACCCATTCAATTGTTTGTATAATGCCTTGTTCTGTTTATAGAATCTAACAAATACATCGAACATCTTGTCGTAAATAGCCCTGTTCCTGGCATTGGGAGCATAGCTGGCTTTATATTCGGTCATTGCGGGGATGTCATCATATTTCAGAAAGCCCAGACCGACAGCAGCGATAAAAGCTGCCCCGCGTGTATTTGCTTGAATGGGGTCACGAACCTGGCGAATATTGATATTGAGCACATCGGCAAATATCTGGCACCAGATGTCAGATCTGGCACCGCCCCCTACGAAATTAAGCACATTCACCTTGGTGCCAAGGAATTTCTCCACTGGTGCCAGTAGCCAACGAGTGTTGAAGGTTACCCCTTCCATTACAGCTCGTATGATATCTTCTCGTGAATTTTCCATGGAAAGGTTGAAAAGGGCTGAGCGGACAAAGTTGTCATAAACCGGCGCACGCTCTCCATAGATCCAGGGAGCAAACATTACCCCATTACTTCCAGCAGGAACACGTTGTGCAATTTTATCCATGATCTGGAAGACATCCGGTACTTGTTCTTCCATTAGTAATTCATCCTTGTGGTAAAGGATATTGTCGCGTAGATAGTTCAGGGTACCCCCGGCAGTAGTCTGTGTCGCTATCAAAAGGTGTTTGCCGGGTATGGCGCAGGGCAAAGATGCCATATTGGTGGTGATGTCAGTTTTCTTGAAGGGAACATGCGCAGCCATCCAGGAAGATGTGCCAATATAAAGGTGAGATTCAAAATCGTCTATAGCTCCTGAACCTATGGCTGCTGCAGTTACATCGATCGATCCAGCCACTACCTTGATTCCGCTTTTTAACCCCAGGGTGGATGCTACCTCTGGTATAAGTTCCCCCACAATGGTGTCGCATGGCAATATTTCCGGGTATTTATCTGCTGCAATTCCACTGTCTTTAACCAGCCCAGGGTGGTAAATCACATTTGATGAATCACGATTATCTGTAACCCAGGAAGTCATGATCACATCTGGTGTGGTAACAAAGCGTCCCGTCATCCGCATAACCAGGTAATCCAGAGCATTCAGGAATTTATATGTTTTTGCATAGATCTCGGGAAATTTATCCCGAATATAGAGCATATGGGCAGAGGGATCACCTCCCCTTAAACTTGGTGCACCTCCAGTAAGAGATATCCAGCGCAACAATTTCAGGGGGTGGTAACCTTCTATGTTGATTCTGCCTTCTGTCAGCTGTTTGAGACTATCTGCACCGCGCATATCCATTGAACCCATGGCATTCATGAGAGCATTGCCTTGTCGGTCAACAGGTACGGTGACTTCACCCTGGGTGGATGAGCAGATCGCAATGATATCCTCTTTTGGAACCAGTCCTTTCCCAATCAGTTTTTGAGAGGTGGTCAGGAAAGCTTGCCACCAATCATCCGGACGTTGTTCGGCTGCTCCAGGTGTTGGGATCAGCATTGGAATAGGCTCGAATTCCCACCCCGCTACTTTTCCAGAAATGGAAATGAGGGCGGTTTTACAACCGGATGTGCCCAAATCTATAGCCAGGATAAAAGGTTCTTTGTTTGCCATATTGATCTCCCTTTCAAAATTCTAAATAAATATCAATAAAAAGGGGAAATATATTTAATATTTTGAGACGATCAAGATTTCTTGGTAATTTCTACTGGATCTTTCATTTGAGTTATGAGCAGGACACTCAAGACCAATAAACCAGTTGCCAAGAGCAAGGATGAATTGAAGGATCCGAATAAGTTATTCATTTTCTCCATTATATACACAAAAACGACAGCAGCCTGACCAAAAAGCTGTACCATGCCGTTGGAAGTACCCTCCGGTGTTGGATGGGTGATTTCTGCTGCATATTGCATGCCCACAGGAAAAGTGCTGACAAGGAAAAACCCCAACCAGAAGGAAGATAACATCAACAACCAGGACGAGGTGGCATATGTCAGGCCGATCAAACCTGGAATGGCAAGGGTAAAACCCAGATAAAGATATCGCTGGCGCTTGTGTTGTTTATCCGAGAGGGCAGGGATCACGACTGCACCGATCAAACCACCCACCAGCAGTAAGGCGCCTACTGTACCTGCATCATTTGGAGTAAACCCCCGTGGATTTATGATCCTTTCAACCCATGTGGTGATCCCGTTGAAAATACCCAATCCAATAAAGGAAATTGCCAGGAAGAACCAAAAAGCTTTGACTGTGACTGCATGCTTTAAACCATCCAGCATCAGCGCACGTGTCTCCATTCCTGGAGGGCAGGGAGGTGTGGCAGGTTTTTCGCGGGCAAAGATCACAAACAAAACAGCGGAGAAAGCAGCGATCCCGCCATAGATCAATTGGACGGTTGGAATGGAAAGGGATTCAGCCAGGATCGGTGTCAGAATCATACCCAGAGCAGTACCTAATATACTTGCCAGGGTAACCAGGCCTACCGCGGTGGCGCGTTCCTCTATCGCAAACCATTTGGCTGGTACAGTTGTCCAGGCATTCAATAGGAAAGGTTGGGATGCGGCAATACAAATTGTGCTCCACAAGACCAGGCTGTAATTTTGTCCAGCCAGACCACGCAAGATACCAAATAAACCCATAATGATTGCTCCGAGACCAACGGAGCGGCGGAAACCAAAAGTATCGATCAACCAGGAGATGGGGATGGATAACGGAATAAACGCGATCATAAAAGTCATTGACAGGAATCCGATCTGCAAGTCGGAGACATTGTAAAACTCAGCCGCAGGACCTGTGATGGGAGCGTATGCTATCCACAACATTTGTATAGTGATGTTGATGAACATGAATACACCCAAAACTACCCAGCGATAACCATAAACCTTGAAGTTTTTTTCTGTCATTATGAATTCTCCTTTTAACACATCGAACCAGTTTGGGAAAAAATTGGTAATCGAAAAGGAACTCAAAACTGCGCAATTAATTTATCACATAATAGGGATAACACTAAATCACAAAAAACGTTATTTATTAATTTGCATTCAAAGAAAATGCCACAATGCTCTTATTTCTAATCGAGCAAGTGGATGATAAATTTGATCAGAAAGATAATTTCAAAAAATGTATGAATAAGATTCTTCTTATATATACCGGCACCAACGAAAATCACATTTCTCATACCCTTGAGCCAGAGTATTGGTTCGTAACCAATGAACTTTTGGCAGCGCTTTAGAGAGCCAATCATCCGTCATGCAGTAAAGAACGGTCAATTCTCTCGCGTTCAGGGCTGTTAGTACATCCAGGATAAAGCAATGCTGTGTATCAATCGCAAAGCACTCTGGACTATCTTCGACTAATATTTGAGAATCTGGTAGATATTGCTGCCTTGTCATTTTCCTGAGGACTGGTCGGATGAGTGGAAATGGATCCCGCAAATTATTCACCAAGCGAATACCCAGATTCATTCCACTGAAAAAATCTGCCTTAAATAATTTTTCCATGATATTTAGTCTATTGGTTGAATCTGGAAGGAATTCAAACAAAGCCCTGTACAGAGACAGACCGGGAAAAATTCGTGTGTTCAGGCTATGTCCAAGAGAGTGGGCTCTAATGGAGATGGATGACCCGGTTGATAATAATTTTCGATATTCTTTTTGTGCCGAAAGAATGATAACTCCAGAGGTTGGC
>JBDRQK010000342.1:0-5481 GCA_043826315.1 Chloroflexota bacterium | reverse complement strand
TATTGCTATTTTTTTGATAAGGTTGGTTGGCTAGGCGCTGCAGGATTAATCGATGTTGATTATATTTTGGCACCAATGCAACATTACTTACGCCGCGCTTGGATTGCAATGGAGCCGTTAATCAACCGCTCAAGGGAGTTTTCAAATGATAAACCCTATGATCCAGTTTATCAGTGGGGTTTTGAATGGTTATATTTGCGAACAAATCAAACTCGTAAACACCAAGCTCGTCTATTACGTCGAATTTTTTCAAATCCTTCTTTACTTAGTAAGAAGGATTTTGTCCAATTACTCCATTACATTGATGCTGATGAAGAAAATTATAGAAATTTGCTTAAAGAATTTTCTAATGTTGATAAAATTGAAAAGAAGGTAAGTGATAACAATTAGATTGCAACAAAAGATTGTAAAAAGCAAAGGCATGTTCTTTATAATTAATTTGCATACTAAACGAACCGCAATGAATCAGAATTATCCACTGGCCCCGCACGTCGGTGAGCAGCTTCTGTATCCTGATAGGTTTGTTTCAGGTACCTCTGAAGTACAGTAATCCCCTCATGCCCCATCAACTTTGCCAGAGTATAAAGATCCGTCCCATTCCGGAGCATGGATAAGGCAAAAGCTCTGCGGAAATCATGGGGGGTTGGTTCTTCAACCTGCGCATCCACTGCCCTACGACGAAGCACTTCCCGCAGTCCGTCATACCTCATTCGATCAGAGCCAAAGCGAGGCAGAGTCACCCACAGAGCCGGGTTATCATCTTTGCGATGCTTTAGGTATTTTCTCAAAGCGCGCCGGGAATGCTTGCCGAGGTAAACATGGCGTGGCTTACTCCCTTTCCCTTTTCGGATGAGAATATCTCCAATTGCCTGGTTGATATCATCCAGGTCAATATTAAGGAATTCATTCGCCCGGGCACCTGTATCCATCAGGCAAAGCAATATTGCTGCATCCCGATCTCCAGTAAACGTATTTCTTACACAGGCTTTCACCATTTGGACAACCGTCAGTTCTGAGACTGGTTCCAAAGGTTCGGTCGGGACCCTGGGAGCTTTCAATTTATGGATCGGATTTACCCAGCCATCCATCTCGGCTTCAACTTCAAACCAGTTCAGGAAGGCATGCAAGGCGCGAAATGCTGCATGCCTTCCACCCGGATTATGGCCGGCTTCTTCCAGGTAAAGCATATATTGACGAATGAAGGTAGTTGTTATTTGAGAAATGCGCTCGATCGCAAAGGCTTCACAATAATTAAAGAACAATTTAAGCTTCATGCTGTAAAAGTAGATCGTTCCTTCTGCAGCTCCGCGGGACTTTCGGTCATTCAAGAAAGCTTCCGCCCACATCAATAGGGAATCATCAATGGCTGAAGTGCATTTCGTTTGAGTGGTCTTGATAATTGTTGACATATTTAGTTCAATACCCTGACGATCTTAAATTGGTGCTTGACCCTGGCTTGAATGAATTGTGGCCTATCCACCCGCACACCAGAAGGATCGAGGAGACATCCTTTACATCTGAATTCTTCGGTATGCCGGAATATCTTGTAAACAGTTGGGGTATCCTGATAAACGAGTACCCAGAGTTCAGGTCCTTTCCTAACCAGGCCGGCTTTTTCACATTGTCCTTCCCATGAAGTTCGCTTATTACTTGCAGCACTACAGTTGGTTGATCCGTTTTCAATCATTCAAGCACCTCGATACCCTGGTCTGTACGCCGGATCTTTCCAGCGTGTTCCAACTGCTCCAGGTAGCTGTAGACAGTCTGCCGGGAGACATTCAACATACGGGCAGCATCGCTGATCCTCAGATTTGGATTTGTACGAAAAGTGTCCAGTAGCATGTCCAGCCGGCTGTCCAGTTTCGCTTTCCTTCCAGCCTGTAATCTGGTCAAATTCATGTCAAACTGCCCATTATTTGACAGCATATCTGACATGGAAGCTTGACCTGAACCCTGTAAATCTTGACGCCTATTGCTGGAACTCGCTTGACGTTCCGCCTTACGATCTGCTTTCTCATTTACGACCTTCTGAATACGATCCTGGTAATTCTTGCGTAGTGCGATCTCGGTGACGCCAACCAGGCTGAGCACAGGGAAGAGGGCCGGCGCAACCAGCGACCAGTCAGGTTGAATGTCCAACACGATCGTTAGAAAGACCGCCACCACGAAGTAGATCAAGATCAAGAATACTGCCAGCCCAAAAGGTGCCGGCGGATCATTTTTGCGTCTGTTCTGGTTGAATTGATACAGATCCAAAGCGGTCGCACAGCTCACCAATCCAAGCGACTCGATCACAACTGCGGCCAGAAAGCCAATGGCGGGTGGCCATTCCAGGTGCTCGACAGTGGCTCGACCCACCAGAAAGGCTGTGGGAATTGGGGCAAACCATGGTGCGATCTTTGCCACCAGGTCGATCACATTGTTTTCAAAATTATCGATCTTGCTTAGATCCATTTTCACCTTATCCAATGAGGGTCGATCTCAATACTTATGGTTTATCCGACCGTTCAGCAATTGCGGGGTATGCGGTTAATGCGGGGTTTGATTCAGCGCATCCAGGTCAAACGAATTTTTCTTTTCTTATTTATTTTTTGTAAGCAAACATATTTTTCATCCAGGTCTCAACTGCTATTTGAAACCCCGCAAACCATTCATACCCCGCAGGAAAATTGCCAGCGAGCTACCTTGGAGTGACTATCATCCGAACAGCGTTTCACCCGTACCTGGGAATCTCCAAAGCGGGTATTCTGGCGCTGAATAAATCCTTTCCCCAAACGCTTCTTGAAATTGAGGCTGAGAAAGCCGCGCTCATCCAATGGGGTTTCAAATGTATCCGGCAATAATTCCATCAGTTCGGGGTTGGAAGTTAAATGCTTGCCTATCTCTGCAATCGTGACCGGAGCCAGTTGAAAGATCTCGTGCAGGGCTAATAGAAAGTTCTCCCACTGGGGACCTTCGTCATCCACAATTTCATACAAGGATTCCAGGTTGGTCAGGAACCCGGGAATGCCGGCAAATGCCAGGACACCCCCGATCACTTGCGACCACTCGGAAAATCCACCGATACTGGGAGCATCAGCTGCCGGCTGGCCGGCCTTGAACCAGCCCTGGGCCAGTGTCAATACGGACAGAATAAGATCCCCGCGATTCTTGAGAACCCACTCCGGCAGGTCGGGATGCAGAAAATCATCTCTTTGCCAGGGACGTGAAGTCTGCGCATCCAGGCGGATCCAATAGCACCTTCTCGGCAAGTCACCACCCAGACGCAGGTTATTGCCATTGGCGATCCAGGTGGCGCGCTGTGGAATCCGTACCATCTCCGAATGTCCCAGGATGCGGTCCGACCAGACCGGTGCAGTGATGGCAGCCGCCAGTTCGCCCGAGTCGAGTGGCTCGCTCAGGTTATCGATCGAGATCACGGCCGCCCCGCTCATCAAAGTGGCTGTGATCTTCTTTCTCCACTCATCTGCAGCCCGGGGAGCGGTGATGATGACCGGATCATGTCCGCTTGCCAGCATGCCAACCACGGACTGCAGCAGGGATTTACCTGTCCCGGATTGGGGGGAATCGATCAAAGCCAGGGGTACTTTGCCAGTTATGGCCGGCCGGATGAGAGGCGTGATCAAGAGAGCAATAGCATTGGCGCGTGAGGCTGGATCTGCAAATGGGAAATCATGCATCAATTCCTGGATCAAATTCACAGCTGATTCTTTCCTGTCAGATCCGAAAGGCGGCAACTTGATCTCGAGCGTGGGAACGTAATACAGCCTTGTTGCAGGATCATAGCCAGGATCATTGAGGAGTGATCCATCCGGACGAATGGTCGGAGTCTCGATCAAGCCTTCGATGCGCGGGAATGGCCAGGCACCTATCGAAAGAATGTCACGAACGATCTCATAAGGAGGCGGAACCGGATCCTTGAAGGTGGTCTTCTTGTAGGTACGCTCAGAATAGAAGTTGGCAATACGGGCCAGCCGGCCGCGTAAGGCCACATCCGAGAGTGGTTCGATGAATGACGTCTGAAGCTCATCCGTGCGGATCCTGGACAGAAACCCTGAGCGAATAAATATTAGCGGGGGAATATTGGCTCCTATCAACGCTTGAATTGAATCATCGATGATATCGCGCATGGGACGGTGATTGACTTGAATATCTGGCAGTCCATCATCCTCAACTTGTGGCTCATCCTGCATCTGCGGTTCATCCAACCCAAGCAGTTTTGCAGCCGCGCGCACCGCAGCAGTTATATTCCCCTGGTGTTCGAGCAGGCAAAAGACATCAAAGGGAGAATGCCAGTACCCATCCGTTAACGGGTCATTGCTGTTATGGTGGTAGCTGCGATTCTTTTCCTTCGAAATAGCCACCGAGAAGTGCGAGCCCCCGGGTCGCATGGCTTTATCGCCAGATACCTGGTACCCATTTCGGGCCAGGATATCTGAGATACTCACCTGGCTGTTATAAGGACCGATCACATCGGTTTGTTTTCCGGAAGATTTCATGTTAAAAGAACGGGCTTGATCCTGTTTATTCTGCTGTCGGCTGGTCTGGGGGGCTTCGTCCAACAAGCGGGCCGCCTGCAATAAGGCCTTGGCTTGCTCTTGCTTGATGGTTGGAACATCGCTCAGACTGCCAGATAGAATGGTATAGTTGGTTCCATTGGGATGGATGCTGGGTGCCACCAAAATGTAGCCTCCTTCCCCACGCGTTTCGATGGCGATCCTGCGACCATCCAGCTCGTTTTCATCGGCAACAAAAGCCAGCTTGAGATTGGATACAGCTTCCTGACAACGAAAGATGACGTGGAATCCATGGCCGGTCCTCTGAACCACCAGTCCGGTACTGAGTTCACCGACCTTCTCCAGCCAGGTCTGGTAGAAGCGGGGTTCATCAAAATCGATCGCCACCAGGTTGCCGGATACCTTGCCGGTTACTACGGCGATATTTCCAACCGTACTGAACCAGCGTGCCAGGGTGCGGTCATCGGCAATGTGGGTTTGATATTCAGCCCACCGGCAGCGTGGCTTTTTATCCTTTCCGACCGGTATGACAGATAGTCCTGAGGATACATATGAATGCGCAATCTCATGCAGATCAGTCATTGCGTTGCTCTTCAATTTTTATGAAATTAATGGCTATGCGAATTTTGCGACCATAGGCAGCCAGCAGGTCCGCGATCTCGAGCAGCTCCGCCGGCAGATGATCCATTTCAGCAACACTGGTCAGGTCTGGGCCATAGGGTAATTTGTCAGCCGGCAGCAGTCCACGCCGGACCAATTCATTCCGGATGATGACCACGACCTGGTCTGCAGGGGTGCGGATCTCTTGCGCGGATAGGAGGAGCAGGGCAGAGTACTCGGGTTGTTCAAGGATGATGCGAATGCGGTTGATCATTTAACTCCTTATAAATAATTGGTGATTGTGTGTTTCTCTGCCATTTTCAAGCCAGGGATATCCTTTTGGCAATATCCCGAGATATCCCGA
>JBDRQK010000341.1:0-2291 GCA_043826315.1 Chloroflexota bacterium | reverse complement strand
TCCTCACTGACAATGAAAGCCTGGTTCTTCTATCCCGTACTTTATCATAATCAGGAAATATAAAAATGCCATGATTATGAAATATTTATTATATATCTCCCCACCTATCGATAACCATATTATACATGCAAGAATGGGCTGGTGGGTTTCGCTTTGATATTGAAAGAATATGGGTCTCTTGATCTGCTCAACCCAACCTTGTATCTTTAATGCTGGTAAGCTAGTGAGGCACAAGAGGCACTGTCCAGGTCGGTGAAGGTGAATCCGAACCCAACCTTAAGGCTAAGAGCCTGAGACGTAGATTTGATCCCTTCACATCACATGGATCACAGAGATCGGACGGTATCTGAAGCCTCACTAGCACCCTAGTGATGAGCTTGTATTCACAAGGAAGATCCAATCCTGGGACCTGGTCAGTGCCTACTCCTAGTTTACCAGAGGTGAGAGATGATTCAATCTATTTTAGGAATTGATGTTTCAAAGGACACGCTCGATGTGGTTTTGCTGAAAGGAAACTGTCAGAAATATCAGGTTTTCTGCAACAGCACGGTTGGCTTCACCCGGTTGGTTAATTGGCTGGTTTCTCAGGATGCGGGTCAAGTGCATGCCTGTTTGGAAGCAACTGGTCAGTATGGGGATGGAGTAAGCGAACACCTGTACCGAATTGGACATGTAGTGAGTGTGGTCAATCCAGCCCGCATCAAGCGCTACGGAGACAGCAAGCTGCACCGCAATAAAACTGACAAAGCCGATGCTGCTCTCATCGCAGAGTTATGTCTCAAAGAAAAACCGCTTCTGTGGGAGCCTTTAGCCCCTTATGTGCATCAGTTGCGCCAGTTGATACGTCGCCTGAACGATCTCCAAACCAATTATCAACAGGAACGCAATCGCTTGCAATCTGGAACTAACGATTCATGGGTCATTGATGATTTGAGAGACCATATCCAGGATCTTCAACAGCGCATGAATGCATTGAAAACAGCTATACAGAAGATCATTTGTGCCACTCCTGAACTCAAAAGGCAATTTGATCTGTTGATCACCATCCCAGGGATCGGAACGCTAACTGCGGCCAGGTTATTAGCTGAAATTGGTGATATTACCTGGTTTGAAAATGCTCCTCAGCTGGCAGCCTATGCCGGGCTCAATCCCAAAGGCAACCGCTCAGGATCATCGGTGTTCAAGAAGTCCCGTATTTCCAAAGAAGGTCGTGCTTTTTTGCGTTACATGCTCTATATGCCAGCTATTGTAGCTCGCAAACACAATCCCATCATCCAGGCTTTTTGCGCACGTTTGGAAGAAAATAATTTACCTAAAATGGCGATCATTGCTGCTGCCATGCGCAAATTATTACACATCGTATTTGGTGTCCTAAAACACCAATTACCTTTTGACCCTAATTATCTAAATTATGCTGTTTTTGCCTCTTGACTTTCAAGACGGTATCTACGTTGCCTGAGGGTGAGTTTTCCTTTTTGATAGGGAGATGCTTCACACCTGCAATTACCTGCAGGTGCAAGTGTAGCTGCGCTCTTCAGCATGACAGCCTTAATCGTGTTAGGTTACGCTCTGGTATTGAAAGAATATCGGTCTATTTGATCCGCTCTACCCAACCTCCATTGCTGCATTACTTTTTAGCGAGTAGAAGAGATGAATTATTCATCATTAAAGCCTTGACATGGAGACCAGAATATATATATAATATAAACCAGTTTGTATTGTAAACTAGTTTATAAAATGTGGAGCGACCCATGCAACCCGATCTAAACCGACCCAAATTGCGCGCCATCCAATATTATTACATCGATGGCACCTTCGAGTTCACCTTTGGCGGCCTGTGCCTGTTTATGGCTGGCTTCTTCTTCATCCAGGCTGCCGTTCCCGAAAGCCTGCCCGCCAACCTGCTCAGCCTGGCACTGATGGTGGTCATTCCCCTGGGTGCCATACTCATCAACCAGCTGATCAAGCGCTTCAAAGAGCAAGTTACCTACCCGCGCACAGGGTATGTTGCCTACCAGTCTTCGCAAGGCAGGCAGCGCAGGGTACGCCTGGCGCTCAAAATCGCCGTATCGCTCCTTGTCGGCACCAGCGTGGCGGTATTTATCACACGTACCCCAAAATCCCTGGACTGGATGGCTGCCCTGACCGCGCTTGTCTTTGGACTGGTGCTGGCTTTCATCGGTTTTCGCAGCGGGCTGATGCGCTTTTATGTGCTGGGTTTCCTGGTGCTGCTGAGCGGGGTGGGGTTATCGTCCCTCGGTTACGGCAACATACCCGGGTTGGCTCTCTTC
>JBDRQK010000340.1:0-4951 GCA_043826315.1 Chloroflexota bacterium | reverse complement strand
TCCTCACTGACAATGAAAGCCTGGTTCTTCTATCCCGTACTTTATCATAATCAGGAAATATAAAAATGCCATGATTATGAAATATTTATTATATATCTCCCCACCTATCGATAACCATATTATACATGCAAGAATGGGCTGTTGGGTTTCGCTTTGATATTGAAAGAATATGGGTCTCTTGATCTGCTCAACCCAACCTGCGCTGCCACATTGCTAATTAACTCGTTGGGTTTCGCTTTTGTATTGAAAGAATATCGGTCTACTTGATCAACTCAACCCAACCTGCTATTCCCATCACTTATTATCTGGTAGGTTGGGTTGAGGGTGGGACATCCATCCAGCTATGGAAAAATACATCAAGCCCGAAACCCAACAGCATGCTTGTGTTGGGTTTCGCTTGGATATTGCAAGAATATGGGTCTCTTGATTCGCTCAATCCAACCTGCGCTGCTGCATTGCTTATCAACATGTTGGGTTTCGCTTATGTTTCGAGAAGCAAGGAGGAGGTGGCATCCGCTCAACCCAACCTGCGCTGCTGCATTGCTTATTAACTTAATTCTTTTCTTCGCCTCTATGTTGCTTCATGGTATTTTTTAGGTTATCTTTTTGGTTCTTTTGAACTTCTTTTTGAAGCCGTGATAACTTGGAACATGGATGCCATGGATGGTGCACATGCGTTGATCAAGCATGCGGGACAGGATGCGGGCATCCATTTGATCCAGTTCGTCAGCGGTGGTGATGATGGTGGGCAGGCTGGCGATGTAGCGGTAATTGAACAACTGGTGCAGCTTGTCACGCACCCAGGGGGTCATGGATTGGGTGCCGAGATCATCCAGGACAAGCAGCGGAGCGGTGCGGATCTCTTCAAAGCGGCGGTCGTAGGAGACCTTGCTGTCATGGCTGAAGGTGGCGCGCAGGTGATCGAGCAGGTCGAGCCAGACGATGAAAAGGGGCGGGTTGCCCAACCCGGCGCGGTAATTGGCGATGGCTGCCGCCAGGTGGGTCTTGCCACAACCGTAGGGTCCGAGTAACACCAGCCAGCCGTGCGGTTTTTCTGCATAGGCATGGGCAGCCTGGATGGCTTTTTCGAGCGATTTCAATTCGCTGGCTTCCAGGTTTTCATCTCCCCTGTCGGAGATGTTGCCGAAGGTCTGGTTGATGTGCAAACCGAGCGAGGAAAGCTCCGGATTGCCGGTATCGTCCATCGGACGGCGGTAATCGGGTGCCTGGATGCGGACAATGCTGACCAGCTCGGGGTCCTGCAAGCGCGAACGGATGCGGGGTTCGATCTGGTCGAGTGACAGATTGGTGGTGATCACGACAGGCAGGTGGTTGATGTAGCGGTAGTTGATGATCTGGAAGAGTTTCTCGCGAGCCCATTCGGTTGCATTCTGGGTGCCAAAATCATCCAGCACCAGCAGGTTTGAGCTGCGGATCTCGTCAAAGCGCTGTTCGAAGGTGGTATCTTCGGCATCGTAGGCAAAACGCAGAGTATCCAACAGGTCGGGAACGGTCAGGAAGAGGCTGGGAACGCCCATGCCGACCGCAAAATTGGCGATGGCCGCGGCCAGGTGGGTTTTGCCACAGCCGAAATTACCCATGATCAACAACCAGCCTTCCAGGTTGCCGGCATACTGGCGGGAACGGTTGAAGGCCAGCTCAAGCGAATTGGTGTGAGCTTCACCCAGGCCGATGCGCCCGTGCGGTTTGAAAGTTTCGAAGGTCAGGTCGCCCAGGTCATCGAGGTGGCTGAGCGAAAAAAGGCGCCGGCGAACCTGCTGCGAGATGATCGCCTGGCGACAGGTGCAGATCTCGAGCTTGCCAAAGTCAGGGTGTTCGAGAGGCAGATCGCGGCGCAGGTATCCGGCACCGCCACAATGGGGGCAATCCGGGTCACCCAGGCTGTTAGTGCTCGATGAAATCGGAGTATTTGCCTTCGATGTACTTTCGGCGATCTTTTTGAGGGTCTCGTCCAGTTTGTTCCTTGGCATTCTCTTCCTCCTTCCTGTTGCGCAGGATGGCTTCCACATATCTCCAGCTGCGTTTATTGCGTTTTACTGCTTCACCGAAGGCTTCTTCGATCTGTTGTTCAGAGTAGATCTTTTCAGCATCTTTAAGAGCATCCGCCAGCATGGGGGTGAGGGGTCCGATGCTGGTCTCGTAGAGACTGAAGATATTGGGGCGGGGGCGCGGCGGGGTGGAGGCAGGCCGCGCGGCGCTACGCCAGTCCCCTTTTTCCAGGGCATCGGCAGCGGCGCGGCCGCGCGGAGAATTGATGAAGTAGAATCCGCCTTCTTCGTTCTCCACCCTTAACAGGCTGCCCCTTTGAACAGCTTTTTCAAGCCCGGCATCCAGGTCTGCGGCAGCGATACCAGACATGAATACCCGGTCTGCCAGGATCTCGCTGCGGCACAGGGAGCGCGAACGGCTTTCCATGTGGGCGATGCGCCAGAGCACATACAGGGTGACCTTCAATTCAGGCGCGTCTTCGATATCGTTCAGGATGTCCTGGAAGAACGAATCGGGTATCTGGGTGAAGGTTTCTTTATCTGAAAAGCCTTTGAATTCTTTCATGTTTTTTAGTTAATTATTATAAGCACCGTCCCCCCTTACCCCTGCGGGTCGGGGACTTCGCCGAAGGTTCGGCGTGCTCTTAGCGGGAAAGTCCCGCGTGCTTTTAGCGGGAAAGTCCCGCCTGCTCTTAGCGGGAAGGTTTGGATGGAATATTGGGCTGAACAAGTAGAACAAGGTCATCATTTGTTCAAATCGATGTTATGGGTGGCGGCATCCACGAATTTCGCCAGGCGGCTTAAAAAGATCAGTTCCACCGTACCGGTGGGACCATTGCGATGCTTTGAGATCATGATCTCGGCTACGTTTTGCTTGTCCGTATCCTTCTCGTATTGGTCCGGGCGGTAGATGAACATGACAATATCGGAATCCTGCTCAAGAGAACCACTTTCCCTCAGATCGGAGAGAACGGGGCGCTTATCGGTGCGCTGTTCCACGGCGCGCGAGAGCTGGGCTGCCGCCAGGACGGGTACATTCAGTTCACGTGCCAGCACTTTCAGGTTGCGGGAGATGTAGGAGACCTCCTGGACACGGTTGTCGTTGCGGGTATCACTGCTCATCAACTGCAGGTAATCCACCAACACCAGGTCGAGACCATATTCCATATGCAGGCGGCGGCACTTGGTGCGCAGTTGTAAGGGGGTCAGGGCGGGGGTATCGTCCAGAAAGATCCTGGTATCCGAGAAGACTTCAACAGCCTGGGTGAACAAGGGCCATTCGGTCTCGGTAAGTTGGCCGGAGCGCAGGCGCTGCGAATCGATGCCTGTTTCCTGCGAGATCAGGCGCTGAACGACCTGCTCGTTTGACATTTCCATCGAGAAAATGGCGACCTTTTTTTTATGGGTCAGACCGGCATTGCGGGCCACCGACAGCAGGAAACCTGTCTTGCCCTGGCCGGGGCGCCCGGCGATGATGAGCAGGTCGGAAGGCTGCAGACCTGTCAGCAGGTGGTCGAGATCTTTGAAGCCGGTCGGCACGCCGTGGATGTCATCCGGCCTGCGGGCCAGGTCGTCAACCCGGTCGTAGTAGTCGGACAAGACCTTGGATATGGGCTGGACATCATGTTTCAGGCGGCGCTCGCTGACATTGAAGACCGCCTTCTCGGCCTGCTGCATGACCTGGTCGACCAGTTCGTGCTCATCGTAAGCCAGGGTGGCGATCTGGTTGGCGGCGGTCAACATGCGGCGGCGAATGGCGGTGGCTTCGACCATGTGCCCATAGGCTTCGGCATGCATGGAGGTGGGTACCTGGTTGAGCAGGGCTGTCAGGTAAGCCGGACCACCGATCTCCGCCAGCTGCCCCATGCGCTCGAGGTCGCCGGTGACTGTCAGGAAATCCAGGGGGATACGCTGCTCGTGCAGACGGTTGAAGGCTTCCCAGATAAAGCGGTGACGGTGAATGTAAAAATCATCGGCCTGCAGGAACTGGGCCAGGTCATAATACACTTCAGGGTCGATCATGACCGCGCCGATCACGGCCTCTTCAGCCTCCCGGCTGTGGGGAATGGTGGTGGAAAAAGAGCTTTCTAATGTGCTTTCTTCGGAAGGATTATCCATCATGCGAGTGCCAGGGAAGGAGAAAAAACGGTTCAGGAAAGCGAGGAGGGACCAGGGTCTTGATCGTCCGGGGGACCACCAGGGGCCAGGTTATCCAGGAAATCGTCAAAAATGGAGAGCCGTTCCTGCTCTTCCGGAGTGGGCGGGGCAGGCGGAGGTGTGTCGGCAATCATTTCAGTTTCATCCGTTGGAGGCGGGTTGTCGTCCTGCAGGTCAGGCTCGGGAACGATGGCGGCAGAATCCATTACGGAGGCATGCACCATGATGGGAATGTGGGCACGAACAGCCAGGGCGATGGCATCCGAGGAGCGCGCATCGATGTTGATGGTCTTCCCGTCCAGTTCTGCCACGATATTGCCGTAGTAGATATCTTCTTTTAGGGATTGTATCTCGACCCGCACCAACAGGGCGTTGAAGGTGGTAAAAAGGTTCTTGAGCAGGTCGTGGGTCAGGGGGCGGATGACCTCGACTTCCTGCAGGGCAACCGTGATGGCTTCGGCTTCGTAGGGACCGACCCAGATGGGCAGATAGCGCTCGGCATTTTTTTCGCGCAAGATGACGATGCGCTGGGGCGACATTAAACTGACACGCACGCTGTCAATTATTACTTCGATCAGATCGGGCATTGGAGCTCCAAAAAGAAACGTTTAATGATGCTGTAATTCTATCATAAGGCGGGGGTAGGATGCAAAATATCGTGTGGCTGATCAGGGCGAATGTTGGGTTTTGAGCGGATGGGTCACCTGAAGAATTTGAAGGATTTCCGCTCTCCAGCCAACCTACCCGGGGGATGTGGGGAGGATGCACAGGAATCCTGTCCATCG
>JBDRQK010000339.1:0-2634 GCA_043826315.1 Chloroflexota bacterium | reverse complement strand
TCAACCAGCCGCCACCGACCCGGCTAACATCATTATCATCCACCTGGCCGCACATGTGGGCGGTATTGGCGCAAACCGCGAGCATCCGGCTGAATTCTTCTACGACAACCTGATGATGGGTGTCGAATTGATGCACCAGGCCTGGCAGAGAGGCGTTGAGAAATTTGTTGCCATCGGTACGGTATGTGCCTATCCCAAGTTCACACCAGTGCCGTTCAAGGAAGATGATCTCTGGATCGGTTATCCGGAAGAGACCAACGCCCCTTATGGGCTGGCAAAAAAGATGCTGCTTGTCCAAGCGCAAGCCTATCGTCAACAGTATGGCTTTAATGCCATCTACCTGTTGCCTGTCAACCTGTATGGACCGCGCGATAACTTCAACCTGGAAACTTCACATGTTATCCCGGCTTTGATCCGGAAATGCATCGAAGCACAGCAGCAGGGTAAAAAAGAGATCGAGGTCTGGGGGGATGGCTCTCCGACGCGCGAATTCTTGTATGTTGAAGATGCAGCCGAAGGCATTTTGATGGCGGCTGAAAAATATAACGGTCCGGAACCTGTCAACCTGGGTTCAGGTTACGAGATCCCAGTTAAAGAACTGGTGGAGATGATCTCACACCTGACTGGTTTTGAAGGCAAGTTGATATGGGATGCCAGCAAACCTAACGGGCAGCCGCGCCGTGGATTGGATGTTACCCGTGCCCGGCAGGAATTTGGCTTTCAGGCTGCCACTTCCTTTGAAGAGGGGCTTCGCCGGACCATAGACTGGTTCCACAAGTCACAAGGGTAACCTTTCCGGCTGGTGAATATGAAACTTGCGAAAACCGAACCTGATGTCAGGTCCATCATCTTGCGACCTTCACGAGGTTGGATCTCTCTCAACTTGCGCGATCTATGGTTGTATCGTGAGCTGATTTATTTCCTGACCTGGCGTGATATCAAAGTCCGTTACAAACAGGCAGTCTTGGGCGTTGCATGGGCGATCCTGCAACCGGTCACAACCATGATCATCTTTAGTGTGATCCTGGGCTATCTTCTGAAAGTTCCCACGGATAATGGCATTCCTTACCCGGTATTCAGCTATGTTGCCTTATTGCCGTGGCAGCTTTTTGCCACTGCTCTAACCAAATCCGGGGGCAGCCTGGTTGGCAGTTCCAACTTGATCACCAAGGTTTATTTTCCCCGCCTGGTCATACCGATCTCATCGCTTGGATCCAGCCTGGTTGATTTTCTGTTTTCTTTCATGGTACTGATCGGATTAATGCTGTTCTATCATATCCAGGTTACCTGGAATGTTCTCTGGTTGCCCTTCTTCCTTTTATTTGCCCTGGCGACTGCCCTGGCGGTTGGATTGTGGCTCTCTGCTTTGAATGTGCAATACCGGGATGTGCAGCAGATGATCGGACCAATTGTCAGCGCCTGGATGTACGCCTCACCTGTGGTCTATTCAGCCAGTATTATTCCCAGCGCAAAATGGCAGGTTGTCTATGCACTCAACCCGATGGCAGGCGTGATCCAGGGGTTTCGCTGGGCGCTGCTGGGCACACAACCCCCGGACCTTTCACTGCTGGTTTCCATGGGAGTCGTCCTGGTTTTGTTGGTCAGCGGTTTGTTCTTTTTCAAGCGCATGGAACGAGTATTTGCGGATATTGTTTAATGATACTTTGATGAACTTTTCTAGAAAAAATCGGGAGTGTCGATATTGAATGAGAACAATCCAAACTTTCACATATCCCACCTCTTTTATATGGAAGATGTAAGTTTAAGGTTTTAGGTTAACTGATGAGTGAAATAGCTATTCAAGTAACGAACCTGGGCAAACGCTACCGGATTGGTGCTTTGGTGAAACGTAACGATACCTTGCGGGATCAGATTATTGATTGGTCCAACCAGGCTATCCATCGCATACAACGCAAGCAGATCGAGCCTCAGGATGCTGGCATTTTGTGGGCGCTTAAGGACATCTCTTTTGATGTTAAAAAGGGGCAGGTGTTGGGAGTGATCGGCAAGAATGGTGCTGGAAAAAGCACGTTGCTTAAGGTGTTATCACGAATTACCGAACCATCACAGGGTGAAGTGCACATCTATGGCAGGGTAGGTTCCCTATTGGAGGTTGGCACAGGCTTCCACCCGGAGCTGACCGGACGGGAGAACATCTACCTGAATGGTGCCATTCTTGGGATGAAGCGAACAGAGATCAACCGGAAATTTGACGAGATCGTTGACTTCTCAGAAGTTGGTCAGTTCATTGATACCCCTGTCAAGCGCTTCTCTTCCGGTATGTATCTTCGCCTGGCTTTTGCTGTGGCAGCTTATATGGAACCGGAGATCCTGGTTGTGGATGAAGTCCTGGCAGTTGGAGATGCCGAGTTCCAGCAAAAATGCCTGGGCAAGATGAGCGAGGTAGCCCAGGGAGGACGTACGATCCTGTTCGTCAGCCACAATATGTCTGCCATCCTGCGCCTGACTCAGGAGACAATCGTGCTTGATAAAGGCAGAATTATTCATCGTGCGCCAACGCCAGAGGCTGTCGATCTCTACCTTTCTGCCGGACATGACAAAGCTGGTGAGCGGATTTGGAAGGCAGATGAGATCCCGTCAACTGCAGCTCCTTTCCAGCCGGAAGCTTTGCGC
>JBDRQK010000338.1:0-3426 GCA_043826315.1 Chloroflexota bacterium | reverse complement strand
GATCGCCGACCTGTTGGGAGATATTCATCCACTGCAGGCCCAGGAGATCCTGGCAGAATTGGATAACCCGGAAGAAGTTCGCCCGCTTCTGCTGTATCCTGACGAAAGTGCCGGTGGTTTGATGACCTCCGAATACCTGGCTATGCGTCGGCGTATGACCGTCAAAGGTGCTGTCGAAGCAGTGCGTTCATGGGGCACAGGTAAAGGACGTTTGTATTATTTGTATATCGTCGATAGTCAGGGACATTTGGCGGGAGTTACGGACCTGCAAACTTTGATTAGCTCAGCTCCGAACGCATTGTTAATGGATATCATGGAGGCAAATATTGTCTCGGTGGATGTTCATTCAGACCAGGAACAATGCGCCGAATTGATGTCGCGTTACGACCTGATAGCCCTTCCGGTTATTAATGCAGACAACCTGCTTATGGGTGTCATCACCGTGGACGACGTGCTGGACGTGTTGGTGGATGAGGCAACCGAAGATATCCAAAAATTTGGTGGTGCACAACCACTGGGTGTGCCCTATCTGCTTACTAAAACCACCTCTGTTTTTCAAAAACGCGTTCTATGGTTGTTGCTGCTTTTCCTGACAGAGAGCCTGACAGGAACCGTCCTGCGTCATTTCGAAACTGAACTGGCATCTGTTGTTGCGTTATCCTTCTTCATTCCATTACTGATTGGCACAGGCGGTAATGCCGGATCACAAACCACCAGCACCATCATCCGCGCCTTGGCAGTAGGTGAAATGGATATCCGTGATGCTCTGCGGGCTTTTTGGCATGAGACCCGCGTCGGTTTACTATTGGGTGCAACCATGGCTGTGGTGGCTTACTTCCGCGCGCTGACATGGGGCAGTCCCAGTGGCCTGGCGCTGACAGTATCCCTTGCGATATTGGCCATAGTGATCTGGGCCAATCTGCTTGGAGCGATCCTGCCGACGCTAGCCATGCGCTTCAAGATCGATCCGACAGTTGTTTCCGGTCCGGTGATGAGCACCCTGGTGGATGCAACCGGCCTGTTCATCTACTTCTCCATTGCCAAGATGACGTTGGGAATTTAATGTAATTCCCAACTGTAATAGGATCATAGTGCCTGTCATTGGGTACCCCCTCAACCAGTTATAGGCACTTTTTTTCCTGGTTGCTTTAACAAACCATCCTTCTTTGGTAGTTATTGAATTTTAGAAAGTAATAGATTAAATTCTTTGGAAGTATTCGCATTTCAGAGATACTTGGTATGAATGTCCACCTGAATAGTCTGGAGGTGTAGCGTTGACAGAAAAAGTAACTTTAAATAAGGGAAAAAGATCATTTCTTACAGATTTTATTAAACTTGAATCTGCTGGTGGTATTATTCTCATGTTTACTGCGGCTCTTGCCCTGCTGCTTGCAAACTCCCCCCTTCAATCCTATTACAATTTATTTTTGGATACTCCCGTAAATTTACAGGTTGGTTCTTTGAGTATTGCTAAACCTTTATTGTTGTGGGTCAATGATGGTTTAATGGCTGTTTTCTTTTTCGTAATAGGATTGGAATTGAAACGGGAATTGGTTGAAGGTGAGCTGTCGGATAAAAGAAGCATTATTTTACCGGGTGTTGGTGCGATTGGAGGTATGCTGGTTCCAGCTCTTATTTACATTTATTTTAATTATGAAGATCCTGTTGCTATGAAAGGTTGGGCTATTCCAGCAGCAACTGATATCGCCTTTGCATTGGGAATATTATCGTTGCTGGGCTCGAAAGTTCCAAAAGCTATCAAGTTGTTTCTCACATCTATTGCAATTTTTGATGATCTGGGTGCAATATTAATTATTGCTTTCTTCTATACTGCAAAAATTTCACTTGTTGCCCTGTTGGTGGTAGCTTGCTGTATTCCTGTACTATTAATATTAAATAGGCGTGGTACTGAATCGAAAAGTATATTTCTTCTGATTGGTATCGTCATGTGGGTGGCTATGCTTAAATCTGGCATTCATGCGACGCTGACCGGCGTTATTGTTGCGATGTTCATCCCCATCCGATCAAATAGCAAGCCTGATTATTCGCCCCTCAAGGAATTGGAACATGACCTTCATCCGATAGTAGCTTTTATTGTTTTACCTATCTTTGCGTTTGCAAATGCTGGTATAAGCATTAGGAACGTAGGGGTAGAACAGATATTTCACGCAGTCCCCATCGGTATTGCATTAGGTTTATTCTTGGGGAAGCAATTCGGAATTTTTGGTATGAGCTGGCTTTTCATAAAACTCAAGCTGACCCGCTTGCCTGCTGAATTAAGTTGGGCTTCTATGTACGGTACGGCAGTTCTTTGCGGAGTGGGTTTTACCATGAGCCTGTTTATTGGTTCACTTGCTTTTGAAGAGACAGGCATGAACCTGTTTTTTGACGAGAGGTTGGGAATTATCTTGGGCTCTCTGCTCTCAGGTATATTCGGGTATCTGGTGCTTGGGTTAAGTTTGCGGTCCAAGAATAAGGACATCCGGATTAAGGAACCAGCTTAACTCTGAGATTATGATTATGAAGCTATGGTATTACTTCCCTGATAAACTTCATCAGACTTGATCTCACCTGGTCTGTCCTACGAAATGAAGATGCAGTGCTTTTATCCGCAGCGTTTAATTTTTGAACCAATAAGCTGAAAGAGAGGAAAAATATGCCTTATGGATCAAAGGCAGGAGCTATTATTTATGCAAAAGATATGATTCGAGTCTCTCGAAGTTTTTTCAGGAAATCCTTGGTATCAAAGAAGTCCATTTCGAATTGGATCATGTTATTCTTGAAACACCAATGTTTCAACTTGTGATTCTCACCATTCCAAAAATCATTGCCAAAGGAATTGAAATCACAGAACCACCAGTTCGGCGTACTGATCCCCTTGTTAACCTTGTATTCTTCGTTCCCAACTTGGATACGATCCGTTAGTCTGTTGTGAAATTTGGAGATGAAATGGATCCGCCGGAAAAGGAATGGCAGCTTCAAGGTCACACTGTCAACGATGGTCACGATCCCGAAGGGTTTATGATTCAGTTCTGTGAAATTTGATTGGAGAGCGTTTGTAAAAAAAATAAGCGTTGCTATAAAAAAAGATTTATTCCCTGTTTACCTGCCTTGCCAGTCTGCGGAATGTGAACCACTGACCCAGGCGCAGCCAGTTGACCATCCCGTACCAGCCCAGGAAACTGGTCAGACCTTTGGGGGCGAAAAGGATTGCCTGGGCGATATGGGTGTCATTCTCATCACTAATAACCCTCCATTCCTGCCATAGCAGACCCGGAAGTTTTCGCTGAGATTGCAGCAACAAGATCTTTTCACAACCAGATTCTGATAACCATTCTTCAGCTTTGGTTAATTCAAAGTTATGATTGTTGCTGAAGCGGTTTTGAATTGACTCCATGACAACCCACTCATCTGCTTTGATTTTCA
>JBDRQK010000337.1:0-2074 GCA_043826315.1 Chloroflexota bacterium | reverse complement strand
AGTGAAGGGGGTAAGCTTTGATATTGAACAGGGTGAGATATTCAGCCTGTTAGGTCCAAACGGTGCCGGGAAGACCACAACCATCTCAATTCTCTCGACTCTCTATAAGCCCACATCTGGCGATGCCAGCATTGATGGGCACTCCATTACTAAAGAATCTATGCAGGTACGTAAGTTGATCGGAGTTGTTCCACAAGAACTGGCTTTATATGAAGAGCTGACGGCTTATGAAAACCTGGTATTTTGGGGACAGATGTATGGTTTATCAGGGAAATCGCTTAAATCCCGCGTGAATGAAGTCTTGGAGCAAATTGGCCTGGTGAACCGCGCCAAGAACCGCATAAAAACCTTTTCAGGAGGCATGAAAAGGCGGGTCAACATAGGGGTTGGCCTGTTGCATAAACCACATCTTCTCTTTATGGATGAACCCACAGTTGGTATTGACCCACAATCTCGCCGTGCCATTCTTGATTCTGTTAAATCCTTGAATCACCAAGGAATGACCGTTCTTTACACCACCCATTACATGGAAGAAGCCCAAGAATTATCAAACAGGGTTGGAATTATCGATAATGGCGAGATGATCGCGATTGGAACACAAAAAGAACTTACCAAACAAGTTGGAGAGATGAAGACACTCATCCTGCACATTGATGAATCCGAAGATATAGAAAAACTGACCACAGCAATTCGCGGGGTTGCAGGAATCATTAGAGCTGATGTTAGTGATCATACAATTTCAATAATCGTACCAGAAGTTGAAGAAACCCTGGCGCCAGTGGTATCCAAGGCAAATGAAATGGGAATAAAAATTCGCTCTATTGACATCCATGAACCCAACCTAGAAGCTGTATTCTTGCATCTGACAGGAAGGGCTTTAAGGAATTAATCAATGAAAAAGCTATTCATTATCGGCCTAAAAGATCTCAAGATCGTCTTCCGGGACAAACCTGCCCTTGTTATGATGTTGTTGGCTCCCTTTTTGTTAACTCTTGGATTGGGATTGGTCAGTGGAAGATTGACTGGAGGATCCAATTCTGGAGTTAGTAATATTCCTGTTGTTCTTGTTAATCTGGATGAGGGTCAGTTGGGTCAAGCCCTGGTGGATTTCTTTCAATCAGACCAGCTGGCAGAACTGGTTGAACCCGTGCAGTTAAATGACCCACAAACTGCAAGGCAACAAGTAGATAATGACCAATATGCTGCATCTGTATACATCCCGGCTGGATTTACAAGCAGTGTCATCCCAAACGGTCCCGATAACTCTGGGCTGATCCAACAGTTAGAGATTTACGTTAACCCTACCCGCCCAACCGGTTCTGGAGTCATCAAAACAATTGTTGAAGGATTTATTAGCCGGTTGGAAGTCGGGCGTGTAAGCGGCGAGGTGGCAATCACACAACTTTTAAACCATGGCCTGATCCAACCACAGGAGGCAATGATCATTGCCCAGGAAATTGGGATGAGGGGAGCTGAAAATGTCAGTTCGACGGCCGTTATCATCTTGAAAACTTTTGCAAACGATGGCAATGCAATGCAATTTAACATCCTGGCTTACATGGCGCCAGGGATGGCTCTCATGTTTCTGCTTTTCACGGTATCAAATGGAGGGCGCACATTATTGACTGAAAGAATAGAAGGAACCTTGCCACGTATCCTGGTATCTCCCACTACCTCCAGCCAGGTTCTTGGAGGAAAAATATTTGGTATCTTCCTGACCGGTTCTGCTCAAATGCTGATCTTGATCATCGCCAGTTCTGTTTTCTTCCAAATCCAATGGGGTGATCCGATTGCCGTGTTACTTCTGGTCCTTGCTTCTGTCATCGGAGCTGTAGGCTGGGGATTGATCTTGACAGCCATTGCTAAAACTCCCGGGCAGATATCTGCCATCGGTACTGCTCTAATGCTGATTTTTGGCATCCTGGGAGGTTCTTTTACCAGTCGCGATATCCTGCCTGATTGGCTAAGAACATTAAGCCTGATCACCCCAAATGCCTGGGGGTTGGATGGATTTCAAACACTGGCACTAGGAGGAAGACTGACCGATATTCTTACACCAATCACCAGTTTACTG
>JBDRQK010000336.1:0-3132 GCA_043826315.1 Chloroflexota bacterium | reverse complement strand
ATAATAATTATATTATAAATTAACTTTCTGTAATACTTCTTAGAATGGGATTAGAAATATTAAGAATCCCTGCTTGCGATCGCACACTATGAACTCAGAATAATCCAATCAATGGGAAACACCGCTTCCTATATCCAAGATGGTCTTTTTACTACCCTGTTGACCGATATTCCCCATTATCGACCAAAATCAAGATTGAAAACAAATAAATACCATCCTGCCGGAGCATGACGAAAATGCCATAAGGTAATAAAATCAGTATGTTTGTTTATTTTACATGACTAGAAGGAGCAGGATATGCAAAAGAACATTCTCATCTTAAAGGGCAGCCCTCGCCAAAAAGGCAACAGCAACATTCTCGCAGACCAGGTTGCAGAGGGTGCAAACCAGGCTGGTGCGCTCGTAGAAAGCGTCCGCCTGCACGGACTTGATATCCGTCCATGTGATGCCTGTGATTCCTGCATTGAGACTGGTGTGTGTGTGCTGAAGGATGACATGCAGCCGATCTATTCCAAACTCCTGGCTGCGGATGCCCTGGTGCTGTCCAGCCCGATATACTGGTTCACCTACAGCGCCCAGCTCAAGACTTGCATTGATCGTTGGTACTCGGTCTGGAATTATAAAAAGGATCTTTTCAAAAGCAAACCGGTAGGTATCGTGTTGACATATGGCGATTCAGACCTGTACAATTCAGGTGGCATCAATGCCATCCATTCCTTTGAGACCATGTTCCGCTTTTTGCAGGCAGATATTTTTGGAATTGTACATGCTTCACTGGATGGTGAGGGTGAGGCTCTCCAGCATCCTGAATTGCTCGAACAAGCCCGTCTTCTGGGTGTCAAGTTGGCAAGGTAATTGCTCATTCCACTGGTATGAAGTGAAAAATCGAATCCACTGGTCATTTTAATCTTCAGGTCAATTTTCTTTATCAGCCTGCCTGGCTTTTTTTCTTGCCAATAATCTACGGATGCGGGTATGGCGCTCGCGCGTGAGGGGGTAAAACCAGGCCATCAATATCGCTGAAAGAAGCAGCAAAGCACCGAATGGACCAATCAGCACCCGCATCGCCATCAAAGCGCTGTCGGGTTGGGTGAATTGTGTCACACCCGAGGGTGGCGTCAGGTATCCGAACCAGCCCAGCACTTGCAGGGCAATAAATATCGCCACCGCGCCAGTTAACTTGCGGATGAAATTCTTGATCCCATAATAGATGCCCTCCTGGCGGCGTCCTGTGCGCAGCTCATCCCACTCGATCACATCCGGGAAGATCGAGTCGGGTAACACATGCGCGGCGGAGACGGAGATGCCAGCCATTACAGCCAAGATAAGGATCAATGTCACCTGCCCGGGTTGCACAGTGAAGATGATCAATTGCACTACTGCCCAGAATGACATGGCGATGATATAAGTTTTATTCTTGCTCAATTTCTTTGAAAGCCAGATCCAGAACGGCAGCATAACAACGGATGTCACCAGCAATAGTCCCAACACAGATGAATCCAGTGACAGACCGAGCGCTTTTTGCAGTAAATTTCCGCCTGCTATCCAGTAGGTCAGGAAAAAGGGTAAACAAAGTGCCACCAGGTCAAAGGTGATCCAGTTGAGCATGAATAAGGCGGTAGCATAACGGAAGGGGATATTGCTCCATGCGGTTTGAAGAGTTTCTCGTAATGAAACAGCTGGCTCTTTTTGAAGAGTCTGAGTGTTTTGCGGGCGTTCACGGATCACGAAGAAGATCAGCATGAGGGGAATGATCGCAAAGCCTCCAAACAAGGCAGCCACCAGCATGTAACCTTGCTGCTGGGTGCCTCCACCTGCCAAAACGGATTTCACGATCTCCGGAGCAGCCACAGCAGTCACCAGACTTGCGAGGAGGTTAAAGAACATCCGGAAACCCGTCAGCGAGGTACGTTCATCGTAGTCGGGTGTAACTTCCGGAGTCAGGGAGTACAATGGCACACTGATGAGGGTTTGCAGGGTATCACTGAGCATATACATCAGGGAGACTGTCGCAGCCAGGGCATACTGGTTTTCAAAGGGTGGAACCCACCACAGCAATACGAATGCCAACCCAAATGGTATGGAGAAGAAGAGCAGGATAGGTCTGCGGCGACCCCAGCGGGTTTTAACTCGGTCACTCAGCATCCCTATCAGCGGGTCATTAATTGCATCCCAAACAATACCCAGCACCACAGCAAAGGAAGCCAGCCGAGGTTCCAATCCGACCACATCTGTCAGAAAGATGGCATAAAAGATCTGGCGCAGGGTACCAAAACTGGCATAGCTCCAATCTCCAGAGCCGAAAACCATTTTTTGCCAGAATGACAGGTAATTCTTGCGAGGCTGAACTTGTTCGATTGTACTCATGCTTGTTCTCCTTTGGCGAAGGGAATGAGACGGGACTCATAAATCAATTCATGATAGGCTGGTGATGTAAAATCGAGCTTTCCTCGTTCTAAAATCACCTATTGATGACACCCAAATGAATTTCTTATGAATTATTATGCATGACTGATATTAAGTGTATTAATTGGTAAGTCTCGTCATTGAATCCAACAGGTCTAAAACCAACTCCTTGATATCGCCTCGATTCGGTAGTGACCCGATCAGACCGTACATGGAAGCCATGCGTGAAGGCAACCCGCTGCCTGGACCACCCAATGAGGCTGAGACTTTTTCCATCAGAGAGGTCATCCACTTCCTGGGGAGCAGTCGAGCCAGCAGATTAGCAAGGGCAATTATGAATTTATTGGTGGTTTTTCTCAGGCTGGGTTTACGGACAATGGTTGTCGCGTTGGCCAGTTCAGCCAGAAATTCACCAGCGATCTTGCAATGGACATGGTTGATGGTGACATGCAAGGAGCGCGGGAAGTGCTGCCGGTCGAGGTGCCAGCCACGCTGGTCAAGTTCGTCGGCCACTTCATACACATCCAGACTATCAGATGCAATGGCAAAAACGCTCATTTCGGGGTTGCTGAGTACTTTCAACCCGGGGATATTGCTGATATCTTCCTGGATCATGTGTGTGGTTTCCATGACAGTTTTTGTGATCTCCATGTAACCGGATTCACCGAGGGGGTTCATAACTGCCCAGGCTTCTGCGATCTGTCCCGCTGCGCGTGAGCCTGTCAT
>JBDRQK010000335.1:0-9273 GCA_043826315.1 Chloroflexota bacterium | reverse complement strand
ATGCATGGATGTATCGTATGTGCCAGGGTGTTTGATGTCCTTGTTGTGTACTCAACAAAAGGCACCCTGATGGATTATTCTGCAAACAGCTTGGATGCCTACTGCTTGAAGGAAGAGAACCATGTGCTGGTCGTCTGCAATTCCCACACCGGTGGGGAAATTGATGCTGCATTAAAGAGATGGCGATCCAGGAATGTTGAGGATTTGGATGTAGATTAACAGTAAGAAAAACTGATTCCTATATAGGCAACATCCAGTTTACAATTATCCGAACATGTACATTATGTTTAAGGAGATCATATGGTAAGGAAGATATTTTCAGGAATTCTTATAGTTCTTTGCTTGATATTACTGGGGTTGAGTATTTCTGGGATCGTATTGGTTTGGAAGTACAAGCAGCCGCTAACTCAAAGCTCAACTGCCTTACTACAGACAATTGATCAGGAATTATCACAGGCTCAAACCGCCTTTCAGGATGCAAAGCTCGAATTGGAACGTACTCTCCGTCTCGTAGAATCTGCCGAGACCAGTATGGAAGCTTTGAAAGATGAATTTGATACTGTAAAATCATTTTTCGATAATACAACAGGTATCCTGGACGATCAATTGCTGCCCGGCTTAATTAATACCCGTGGAAAGATCGACCAGGCTAAAACCACATTACAAGAGCTGCGCGATAAATTGGAAGAGGTCAACTTAACTCTGCAATACCTGGATCTGAATTTACCCGGTGATCAATTACTTGGGGATCTGATCGACAGTGCTGATTCTCTGGATGGCCAGATCGTTGCAGTGCAGAATCTGGTTAAATCCGCATCTACCTTTGTAAGCGACGCCTCTTACCTGATGGGTAGTGATTTTACAGAGACAAAGACCAACCTTAAGAATTTTCTGGTAATTGTGACGGAATATGAACAAAAGCTCATTGATTGGCGTGCATCCGTGGCAAAGTTGCTTGTTTCCCTGCCAGTCTGGATCAAGAGTGCATCCATTGGCTTGACGATCTTCCTGGTCTGGTTCGGTGTTTCCCAGGTTAGCTTGATCCTGCACGGATTAGCAGCCTGGAAGGGAGGAAATCCGTTGGCTGTGTTGCGAAAACCTGTGGTTGTTGAAGAAATTCTAGACTGATTCTATCCTTCCCCCATTTTTCAGAATTATATAGGTAAAAAATGATACAGGCATCTGTATCATTTTTTAATTTCATTAGTGCATAAAATTATAGCTATTTGCCTGGGTTGAAAATTCAAACAACAGGCATTATTTCCGTTTTCCAAACCACATACGGGATATCAAATTATCTTTCATTACAAACTGATGGTAAGCCCACGCAGCCACATGTATGCTTATCAGAACCATTAAAAAAATGGCAATATACTTATGTCCATAACGGGCTGGAAATGCAAAAAAGTCAACAGGAAGACTGGCTCCAGGAGTATTTAGACCGGCTTGTGATGAAATTTCCATGCCAGCGATTGCCATTGAGATCACAGTTATGTATAACAATGCATGCACAAGACCTGCGAGTTTATTAAGCAGCAGCGAACCGGATTCCACGGTCGAGGGTCTTTTGGTCATATAGCGGGTGAATAAA
This sequence comes from Chloroflexota bacterium, assembly GCA_043826315.1. Taxonomy (GTDB): domain Bacteria; phylum Chloroflexota; class Anaerolineae; order Anaerolineales; family Villigracilaceae; genus UBA12087. Next base: position 7,682 of record JBDRQK010000335.1, on the reverse strand, counting down.
CGGGCGATCATCAGGAACAGGATCAACGTTCCCAGAGTCATGTGAATATCCAATGGTGCCAGCTTGGAAGGGGTGTTGGGTAAGCCTTTTAAGAAAATTCCTGCAGCCAATGCAGCAAATATGAACAACGCCATCAACCAGTGCAGAATAACAAGCAGAGGATGATGGCGCTCCGGGGTTGAATTAGACATATTAAACCTTTTTAAGAATAATCCTCACAACGAATTCAATTTAAACAGGCAAATCAGGTTCCAGAAATAATTAAACCCTGTGATCCCGGGTTGGATACGAAAAAAAAGATAAAAATTATGAATATCCACATTCAGGAGGGGGGATCAGTTATAAAGGGATCAGCTTAATGACAACAAATAGGTATCTGATCCTGACTGGTCGTTTTCTTTCAAATTTTTATCATCCTGCCAGGCTGATAAAGATCGTCTGGCTGCGCGCGCTGTAGCCAGCCCAGTAAGTGACGCCATCCACCTTGCACTCAGTCATTGTAACCACTCTACCCCCGTCAACTTGTTCCACGAACATTGTTTTCCAATCTGGTATTCGTGAGATTTTTATCTCCCCAAAGTTGGCATGATTATCGCGGTTATACAACTCCACAATCTTTAATAATTGGTTGCTGTTCATTACATCTCCATATCCTATTTAAATAGCTGGAACTCAATCTATCTGCAGCAACTCTTTAAAAGCACCCCTCATGCTGCACCAATTCCTGGATTATTGATACACTTTCATTATACTGTTTATTTATGCAATTTTTGTCACATCTTTCAGTGGCTTGATATTTAATTAGAAGAATAATGTTGATCCAAAATACTACCCCTAATATTGGTTTTCGTTTATAAATACCTTGAAACCATCAAGTGTTGATAATTGGCTAAAAAATTTCTATGATTACTGAAAGGTATCTCTATGTCAATACCAACCAAGATCGTCGTTATTGGTGCGGGTAGCGCTTCTTTTGGTGAAAATACACTTTCTGCGTTGATGCACTCAAAAATTCTACGAGGGAGTACTCTGGCTCTTGTAGATCGGAATCCAGACACTCTAGATATCATAAGACGTCTTGCAGAACGGCTTAACCATGAGTGGGATTCTGGAATCAGCATCAAAACCAATACTCACCATCTGGATGCGCTGGAAGGCGCACATTTTGTCGTATCAGCCATTGAAGTTGGGGCGCGTGAGGGTTTGTGGAAAACAGACTTTGAGATCCCGCTTAAACATGGCGTAAGGCAACCATATGCAGAAAATGGCGGACCAGGTGGTTTTGCTCATGCTGCACGTAATATTGGACCGATCATGGAAATAGCCCATGACATGGAAAAAGTCTGTCCGCAAGCCTGGTTTATAAATTTTTCAAACCCGATGATCCGTGTGTGTGATGCCATCAATCGACACACCAAGATCAAGGCGGTCGGATTGTGCCACCAGATATATATTGCATACATAATGGTTGGCATGGCTCTCGCCAGGGATTTGGATTTTTCCATTCCGGAAGGGATCACGGGCATGCAAGCCGATGTTCTGGAAGCTCCTCTGCATAACCTTGTCAGGCAGCAGGCTGTCCCTCGCCTGGATATACGCGCCTCAGGGCTAAACCACTTCTCATGGATTCTCTCCATCCATGACCGGTTCACAGGCGAAGATTTGTATCCCCTCTTCAAACGCCGATGGAATGAAATGGATAAGGCTTTTGAACCATTGACCAGGCGTGTATTTGATGCCTTTGGCTTGTTCCCAGTTCCCGGAGATACACATTTGTGTGAGTACTTGCCGTGGGTTTCTGATCCTGTCACGAAGCCCTGGGAGAAATATGCACTTCGGCTTTATGATTGGGATCTTTTTGCTGCTGTCCGCGGGTACGAGATCGAAAGGCTGAAGGATATGGCCGATGGGCAAACCAGCTTGGACGGTTTGGAAAACACAGATTCAGAAGGAGCGCTGGAGATGATCGAGAATATGGCATCCTCTGCAATTCATTACCATCTGGCTGCCAACCTGCCCAATGAAGGGCAGATATCCAACTTGCCATTTGGAGCAACGGTTGAAACACCTGTTGTTGTGGACGGAGACGGTATCCACCCGGTTCATTGCGGTCAACTGCCGGAACCGGTTGCGGAACTCTTGCGTCGCGAGATTACAGTTTCCCAGTTATGCGTGGATGCTGCAGTAGAGGGTGACCGGGTTAAGGCGTTGCAATGTTTGCTGCTCGATCCTGTTGTGAATGATATCGAACAGGCAAATAATATTCTGGAAGATTATTTTTCAAGTTACAAGGAATATCTACCTCAATTTTGGAAATGAACACTCGACAATAGACATGATTACAACAATCAATAATTATTCTGGACAATATTTATAATAAATGTTATAAATATAGATAGAGGTAATCATGAAAAGAAAGTTTAAGAAGAATCAGAGATTAAGTCTACCCGTAATGACCTTTTTGATGCTCCTCCTGGCTGCCTGCACACCTGCCATTCCGGATCTTGTTGAGGCACCTGTCGCAACACCACACGAGAGTACTCCGATCTCCAGTCAGGTGCCCCAGGTTATCGCAACAGATAACCAGGTACCCGCAACAGAGGAGCCAGCACCTGCATTGGTTGCAACCTCGCGTGGTCCCAACCTGGTAGCCACAGACCCTTCAACTGTCAATTTAGCGTCCAGTCAGTTACAGTTGGTGGAATTTTTCCGCTTTACCTGAAGTACCTGCCGTTCCATGGCACCCATGGTTCATGGGCTGGAGGCTGAATATTATGGCAAGGTTCAATTTACATTTCTGGATGCCGATGACCAGGCTACCGTGGAATTCCAGCGTTCTCTGGGATTTGCTTATCAGCCTGAATTCTACCTGTTGGATGCGTCTGGAAATGTGCTCCAAAAGTGGTTTGGGTATGTATCTGAAGATGAATTCCGGACAGTTTTTGAGAAAAATGAATATAATTCTTAGTCAGAATTCATCCCTTTAAAAACACAACACCAGTCGGATATGATCGGCTGGTCTTGTTATTATTATTAACGCCTTTTTACTTTTTATGCATCTGGGTTAAGAAAGCACCCACGGTGATACGATTAGCTTTCCAGGTACTATTTAAATAAACACCATTCACGCTCACTCTATCACCCTCTCGGAGGTCATCAAAAGAGATAGGGATAACGGCTGTCCCGGTCTTACGTAGATACCTGGTTAAGTTATCAGTTATTACGGTAACCGATTTTCCTTTACTTGCTTGAACCAGTTTATTACCCTTGATGACCTTGATGGTAAGGGTTTTCAAAACAGGATCAATGGATTCAATCGTACCCACCATTGCAAAGATCTGGCGGGGACCTTGTTGAGCCTGGGTATAAGCAGCCATCGTTCCCTGTCCACCAAATGGAACACCAGGACCATTCCCGCCTGTCCCCGGACCTTTGGCTGCCACAGGGATTACCAACGCAAACGCAATTACAATAACTAGGATCAAAACTGAACTTTTTTTCATGGTATTTTCTCCTTTGTTTTATTTGACGATAAATCTTTGCTCGAGATACGGTATAAAAATTTAGAAAATGAGATCATTACCTTACAATTTTGTCAATATTTCTATTCAGGTATTACCCTCTTTTACAAATGAATAATTGATACAATAACCCGTACCTTAATCAAATTACCTGCGTCTCAATAGGTGGAACGAAGTGTGACCACTGACAAAGATCTCTTGAAACTCGCCCGGCAGCTCGACCCTGCAACCCTGGCAAACATTTATGATACATTCAGCCCGGGTTTATATCGCTATGCCATGCGGTTGACTTGCGATCAGGATCTGGCGGAGGAATGCGTAGCTGAAACTTTCAGCCGATTTTTACAGTCTTTAAGCTCCCGGAAAGGACCGCAGAATTATTTGCAGGCATACCTTTATCGCATCGCACATAACTGGATCGTAGATCATTATAGAAGAAAACCAATCGAGCCTGATCAGCTGGATGAAAAACAAGCTGATAATGGGCTTTCACCTGAAGAGCATTTGGGATCCACCATTCAGAATTACTCTCTTAGAAAAGCTCTCTTTACACTTTCCCCGGACCAGCAAAAGGTTATTGCTCTAAAATACTTGGAAGGATTGGAGAATATCGAAGTTGCCAGAATCCTTGAAAAACCGGTTGGTGCTGTCAAATCCTTACAGCATCGTGCACTTTCAAATTTAAAAAAGATTATCGATCAAAGAGAATTATTATGAGAAATGTTGGATTGGATTCCACCTTGAAGAGCAAATTAGAAAACTTGAAACAAATTCCTGAACGGAATCCTCAAGTGGTTGCAAGTGGCAAGGCGGACTTTTTAAGGCAGGCTGCAGCTTTGAAGGCAAACCAACATCAGGATGGATGGATCAAAAATATCTTTCCATTCATCTCAATTAATGCGGACTTTCCCAAGTTACGACCGATTGTAGCTGTCCTCCTGGTAATCGTCATTCTGTTTGGAGGCAGTGCTGCCACAGTTTATGCTGCCCAGGGTAGTTTACCTGATCAGCCCTTATATAAAGTCAAAACCTGGAGTGAAGACTTGCTGCTGGCTGTGACTCGCTCCCCCCAGAATCAACTTGATCATAACCTCAATTTTGCTGACCGGCGTATTTTAGAGATCGCAGGTTTGCTGGCCGCGGATACTCCCATCCCACAACAGGTTCATATCCGTCTTCAAGCTGAATTGGATCAAGCCCTGGAGTTGGCTGCCGGGATGGATGATCTGCAAATGATAATGGAATTGGAACGTATTGGTGTTCGGGCAGAAGTTCAATTGCAGATGATGTCCATGTTGATGGCAGGTGACACAAATTCACCTGACCCTGTGATGGCGATGGTACGCTCTTCTTTACAGCAGCAATTAAAATTGACTGCTCAAGGGATGAGCGATACGCAAGGTTTCCGCCAGCAGTTTCAAAATCAAGACCGAAATATTAACCCGACTCCATTGCAAATTCAAGGTTCTATGACCGTTGATTCCAAGTATTCAATAACAAACACTCCTATGCATACAGAGCCTAATTATTCAAAAACATCCACTCCATCGCCATCGGATACCAATTATTCAAAAACATCCACTCCTACGCCTCCCGGAAAGAAATTTTATGGGACCTCAACAGGTACCAGTAACGGCAAGAAAACTGATCCAACCGGTACACCCAAGCAGAATGGAAATGGACAAAAAACCCCTACACAGGATAAGGGTAAAAAACCATAGATCAATATTCAACCAAATTAAATCATTATGCATAATCCCTCCAGGTTTAATATGGGGATTATGTTTTTTTAAATGAATGAATCAGAATCCTTTACTAAATCTTTACATGCTCTTGATTTTGGCTTTATCTTGTAGCCTTATATTCATATATATGCATCGATTATTGTAAATATTAAATCTACAAAGAATTAAAAATGTTCATAAAAAGGTTAAAACAAGAAATGGAATTCTTTCATTGGCTTGCATCTCACCTGGTCATAATTTAAGTTACAATGACCCTTGCTTGATATAAAGAAAGATTGCTTCAATTGAGATACCCGAACAGTCCTGTATAAATCAAGATCGAATTTAATTAAGATAATATTGTTCTTAGTGATAGGTTGACGAAAAATATGGCAAAAATTCTGGTCATTGACGATGAACCTTCTATCATAAACCTGGTTGGCGCATACCTCAAACCAGAAGGTTATGATGTTTATACAGCAGTTGATGGCAAATCCGGACTTAAAGCTGCGCGTGCTTATAAACCGGACTTGATCGTGCTGGATCTCATGTTACCGGGAATGGATGGGATCGAGCTGCTTTCACAGTTGCGGCGTGAGTCCAATGTCTACGTCATCCTCCTAACCGCAAAAACTGAGGAGATCGATAAGATTGTTGGCCTTTCAGTGGGGGCGGATGATTATGTTACCAAACCTTTCAGCCCTCGCGAACTGGTTGCCCGTATTAAATCAGCGCTGCGTCGCTTGCAACCCGGCAGCAACTCAGTCATAGACAACCAGATCCTTTCTTTTAAACATGTCCGCATCGATGTTCGGGCTCGAACTGTCAGCGTGGATGATGTTCCCGTTGAAATGACTGCCATCGAATTTGATCTTCTCAAAGCTTTAGCCGAAAATCGTGGTCGGGTTCTCACCCGTGAACAACTGCTTGAGATCGTCTGGGGCACCACCTATTATGGTGAGATGAGGGTGGTGGATGTTCATTTGGGTCATGTCCGTCAGAAACTTGGTGACCCCACCTTGATCACCACTGTTCGGAGTGTAGGTTATCGTTTCGAGGATGAAACCTTATGATCTCATTCATTCGCCGCCATCTCGCGGTCAAGCTTTTTATATCTTATCTTGCCATCATATTGGCAGTAACATTCATCTTGGTGACAGCAACCCGCTTTACCGTACCCGAGGCTTTTAATCGTCACATGGGTGGAGGGTTGTATGCTAATACAGGTATGATGCAGGGTTCCGGAGCTGGTCGAAATGCTATCGCTGAACTGTTTGAAAATTTTCAAGCCAGCTTCAACGAAGCCCTGGTATTAGCACTGGTAATTGCAGGGTCGGCAGCCATGCTGGTAAGCTTGCTGCTGAGTCGAGGAATTGTGGCTCCTGTCCGCCGGATGACCACTGTAAGCCAACACATTGCAGATGGTCATTATTCCGAGCGGGTCGAAATTGATAATCATGATGAACTCGGCCAACTGGCACATTCGTTTAACCAGATGGCGGAAAATCTGGAGCAGGTTGAATTAATGCGTCGTCAATTGATCGCAGATGTCAGCCATGAGCTGCGTACCCCCTTGACAGCCATCCAGGGCTCCATGGAAGGATTGCTCGATGGAATCTTGCCGGCGATCCCGGAGACTTATCAGCAAATCCACCAGGAGGCTGGGCGCCTGGCGCGCCTTGTGGATGATCTGCAGGAATTAAGTCGCGTTGAAGCAGGTGCATCCCCGCTTGAAATCAGACTTGTCCAGGTAAACAATCTCATCCAGACTACCATCAAGCGATTGACGCCTCAAGCGAACAAAAAGGAAATTGACATTGTCGCAGATCTGCCTGCTGATTTGCCATTGGGTCCGTAGGATGAGGCTCGTCTCACCCAGGGTCTCACCAACCTGGTCAGTCAGGCGCTTCAAGACACCCTGGAAGGCGGAAGCATTCATATAGGTACCAGCCAGACCAAGGACGAGATTCAGGTCAGTATCACTGACACGGGTATCGGCATCCCGGCAGACCATATGGCGCACCTCTTTACACGTTTCTACAGGGTTGATAAATCCCGTTCCCGCCAGGCGGGAGGAGGCTCCGGTATTGGCTTGACCATTGCCCGGCATCTGGTCGAATCCCATGGGGGACGCATATGGCTTGAAAGTCCGGGGGAAGGAATGGGCAGCACCTTCACTTTTTCTCTGCCATTATCGAAATAATCTTCCATAAACATATGGAAAGAGGTTGCAATCCCACGTTTAAGGCAATCCCATCCACTTTGTTCGTGAAAATCCCCCATGAGATTTTGGATCTTTTTCAGTTAATTTTTCCCAATAACATACCTTCATCAATTTGCTGGGTTATCTAAAATCGTAATAATTCAACATTACATTCCAGACATAGAGAAAATTGCACTGAAACGCAGGTCATATGGGGATCGCTTCCGCGATGGG
>JBDRQK010000334.1:0-3058 GCA_043826315.1 Chloroflexota bacterium | reverse complement strand
TGGATGAGCGATGATCCGATCCAGGGACCCAGTACCATTGGGATGGCGATCCAGAAGATCATACGGATGCCCAGGAATTTACCGCGATTTTTTTCCGGTAAAAGGTCTTTAAGCCAGGCTACGGATGCAATCGATCCCGCTAATGCAAAAGCCTGCCAGACCAATCCAAAAAGTGCAAGTAGAGCCAATGTGGAGACAAGCGAAAGCAGTACCCCACCTATGCTGCTGATGACAGTGGCAATAGCGATAACGATGCGCTTGTTCCAACGATCAGCCAGGATGCCAAATGGGATGGCAAAAATTGCGCTTCCCAACATGACGGCACCACCAATGATGCTGAATTCACTCTTTGTAATACCGACATAGTTTTCAAGATAAACGATCAGATATGGAAAGGAGACTTGCATACCGATGCTGCTTATCATGATGAAGATGAGAAGTATGAATAATTTGCGGTTGTGCTTGATGGTATCCAGGCTGAAAAGCTCCGAAAACTCAGCCCAAAACGAGGGTCGCTGCTCTTTGATCTCAGGAAGAGGCGAATCCTGCAGCAGGCTGCCTGCTATCAAACCAACGATCATGACGATTCCACCCAGCACATAGAAGAAGATAAAATATCCGACGCTGTCGATCAAAATTCCCGCTGCCACCATCGCCACGATCTGTGCGATAAAGACGCTCAGGTTGAGAACACCTTCCACTCGTCCGCGTGTATCACTGCTGGCAATATCGGTCGTCCATGCGCTGAAGGCGGCATCGTTGGCAGTAGAGCCAAAAAAAGTCATCACTGAATCAGCAATAACCACCATGATGATGGCAACGCTGGATAATTTAATGAAGGCAACTGTTGGGAAAAGTACAGTGGAGAGCCCCCACAGGATATAACCAACCAGAATGTAGGGGCGACGGCGACCCCAGCGTGAACGTGTGCGATCGCTAAGGGTTCCCATCAGCAGCGTGGTCAATGTGGCAGTGATGGCACTGGCAGCCACCATCCAGGCTACTGGTCTCGGGTCACGCGTGATGGTATCGTAAACAAAGGTATTGAACCACGAGTTTTCAACAGCCCAGGCGATTTGTCCCGTAAGTGCCAGTGCTGTCATCACGAACCACGAACGTGGAGAGATCTTTTGCAAAGCTGTTTTCATGGAGAGGTTCCTTTCCAGGCAGGAATTAAATTCAATAGAATCAATTTTGTTATGTAAATCTCATCTCCGGGATTTATAAAAATAATTTCAGCAAAATTTCTCCATCGTTATTTTTGAGAATTGAGTGTCTTTTCCTCTTGACCTATTTGCTGATTCAGAGAAGATATATGCCTTTTTAATCCGAGCATTTTTATTCTGGAAAATAATCCTTTACCTTTCTTGCTGGTGGTTAAGCTGGTTTGTGATTCCTTCAATTGCATCTTTAGATTGGTCAAACGGTGAAAAGTCTTATTCTCTTGATCGATTCCATCCACATAAGATATCTTCTCTCTGATTTCTGAAGACCAAAACAACCAGTCACCAAACTCTGCCAGGTATTTCATCTTATATAAGGGGGTTAAATTATTCGGATCAAATTTCGAAGCCAGCAAATAATAATTCATCGCTTTTAATATAGGTTCCTGGCACTTTGCGTTAACTTCTGAGATCCCGGCTTTTTTATTGGGGTTTGATTCGTTTTCATCCATGATTTTTTCGATAAGTTCATTGGTTTGATCCCCCAGGTAGGTGTACCATTCGCATTGCCCTTCCCTTAGCCGAATACGGGTACTTTCAACCAGGGTGTTCTGCCTGTCGATTTTTTCTGCATGCTCTAGATATTGCATCGCCTCATTAAATCTGTTATTTTCTTCGGTTGAAAGCCAGAAGGTGGCAGTTGCCTTATAGATCCAGGCCTCAAAATTTTCCGGTTCAATTTCCAGCAGGTCATTTGCATATTGCAGTGCTTGATAGTAATTACGCACATCCAAGGCAGCCTTACAATTATCCAGGTAATTTTCTTCTGTCTTTTTTTCAATTGGGGAAGGCCGGGCAGGTGTGGTATCTAAAGCACTAGGCTTTTCCCCTCTTTTAAACTCTGGCTCACCGATCAAGCTGCCGCAAGTTGAGCACTGGAAAACCGTGCCGGAATAGAGTTTTAGATTCGGGTTGGAATCTCTATCTTTTCGTCTTTTTTCTTCAGCCAATCCTGTTTGTGCGGTAATATTATTGGGATTAATGGCCAGAACTTTTTGAAAACAATAGATTTTATCTTCATGCTCATCCAGGCATGATTCAAGCAATAACCAGGCTTCCTCATTATCCAGATCTTGTTTAAGCACTTCTATAAAAATCAGTTGTGCCCCAGCTTTATCCCCGGCTTTTAAGGTTTCGATCCCTGCTTGTAGGTTGAAATTATCCATATTTTATTTTTTGTCATGCTGAAAAGTCGATCCAAACATGAGAGATCAATAGGCTCTTCCGAGTATAGTTCAGCTTTCCGCTTCTTGCAACAAAGTTTAAAGACAGAATGATGTTCTGATTCTTTGAATACCAAAAATTTTCATGTTAATATTAATAATGATTTGCGTTTGAATCATGGCATAATTTTTCGTGTTACCATGCATTCTCAACAAACTCTCCGACTTTTCGATACTCCCTGTGCCAGAACATTAAGGCTTGGTCCTTTTCATACTCATCATCAAGATGGACAGCCTTTATTTCACCGATATACCATTGATGAGTTCCTCCATATTTAATCTTATGGACCACTTCACACTCAATGTTCAAGGGGCATTCCACGATTAAATAACTGCGTATGACTGTGCTAGCCTGAGGTGTCACACCTGCCAGTTCGTATTTATCTACACCTTCTCTTCCAGATAAAGAACCACAAATTTTCACGACCTCAATTTGGTTCCAATTAGGTATATTGATTCCAAATTCATTGTATTCTTCAATTAGGTCATGAGTGTATCTTTTTGGAACAATGCCGACCATGACCGAGGGAGGATCAAATGAATAAAAGTGAAAGGCACCAGCAGTCATAATATTTCGACCAACAGTTACTAATACCAAAGGGAAAGAAGGCA
>JBDRQK010000333.1:0-2209 GCA_043826315.1 Chloroflexota bacterium | reverse complement strand
CACGGTGAACTTTTCGCCTTGGCTTAAATATCGTTCATGGATAGCCCCATATGAGGACAGTAGCAATTCTCCATTTCCGCTAGCCCGCAGCATGATCAGTCCTTCCGAAGCAAAAAAAGTCTTGGCACCACCCCATTTGGTATTCAGCTCCACCCCTGCTTCTGATGCCACATAAGAGCCGGATTGCACCATTAGAGCTTCGTTTTTCAAAACCAGGGAAAACATATCCCCCGGTAGGGCAGGCGCCACAGACACTTCTCCACCGCCCGATGGGGCAATATAGGTGTTCTGGAAAAAACTCTCGCCGCCCAGCACCGAACGCGCCAGCGATTTTAATAATCCCCCGGTTGCCTTGGTTTCCAGGGTGACTCCGGCGGACATACTCACCATCGCACCTCCCTCAACGCGCACTTGTTCTCCGCCGCTGAGTTTGATCACACCCATTGAATAGGAAGGTTTATATAATATTTCAACATCCATTTCGTTCTCTCCTTATGATAAATATGTGTACAACTGATATTTATTCCATCCCAAGTTTAAACCTGCCAGCATTGTTTAACCAGGAGCATCCAGCGGTTTAAGACCAATTCATCACTGCGAGTTGTCGCCTGCAAACCAGGTATGGATATTGATTATTGCTGTTGAAAATAGTAATTATCGAGCGGGACCCAATGCCCGGGGGAGGTCTCTATCTGGCAATTTCCCATGAAAGAGAAGCGATGGGCAAAGCCAATATCACTGGTCTTGGCATCACACACACCCTTGTTGATATAATACCCGATCGAAAAGAGTACCAGGACCCCGATCAGGAAAAATAAAATGGGCTTTAGACTTTTCATATACTCTTCTCCTTGTACTCTCCAGCTTGAATGCTGGTTTTTTTGGAAATTTCCTTTCATTCTAAATATCAATAATGCGGTATTTCTCCTGCTCGCCGGCTTTCACCAGCAAGGCATTGATCTCCTTCTTTAGCTCGATCATTTTCAGCTCACGTCCGACGGTCACATCGTTAAAGCGTTGTAGAATGTCGATCTGCTCCCTTAGTTCCTGCTCGATACGCTTGCGCTCACTAATATCACGCACGATCGAGAAATATCGGATGCCCTGCGAAGTGCTGATCTTGGATACGGAAATTTCCACCGGTACTTTTGTGCCATCTTTACGTTGATTCAGCCCTTCAAAGATCTTATCGCTATATTTATCAACTTCTTCCTGTAGAGTTTTTCCTTTCTGCCCTCGCACTTCTGGCGCTTGCAGATCAGAAACTTTCATTCCCAGTAATTCTGCCCGGCTGTAACCGAAAAGTTCACAGGCTCGCTCATTGACGTCCAGGATCTCATCGTTTTCATTATCGATATGGATGGCGTCATGGGCACGCTCGAATAAAGTGCGGAATTTTTCTTCATTCTCCATAACCGCTTGCAATATCTCCATGCGCTCAGTGATATCCTGGATGGAGCCGACCACGGTATTTTCCTCCGAATTGTATTCAGCACGGGAATGGATGTCTCGAATGGCTCCGTCCGCCTTGCGTTTGATCTTAAATTGGACGTTGTAATCTTGCCCGTCATTGATCAATGCACTTAACGCGGCGTCCATTTTGGGGCGATATTCCTGCAAAACCATAGCCTGAACTTCGGATACAGTCAATGGATCGCCCTCCAAACCATAAATGAGGCGAGCCTCCGCACTGGCAACTACTTTCCTGGTGGTCAGGTCGAGCTCCCAGCTTCCCAAATGAGCCACCTCCTGGGCGCGCTCCATCAAGGCTTGGTTCCTGGTAATTTCCTCTTCACTTTTCTTACGGGGGCTGATGTCTTCCGTCAAGATCACCACCCTGTCCACCTTGCCGTTATCATCCAGGATGGCATAGAAGTGCTGCGAAACCCATTCAGCCCCTCCGGGGCGGGGAGAAGTAGTTTTCATATCCGGCAGATGCAGGCTTCCACCCTGTTCATACACACGTCTGATCTCCTGCTGATGAGCCTTCAGATAATTATCTCTGTCATCAAAATGCAATTTCTCAGGCTGGTGCTGCAGGTAGGTTTGGTAGTCTTCTTCGGGAATTCCCCAGATGTTCTTCCAGGCAGAGTTGGCAGACAATAGACCGCCGGTACGGCTGCGCACGGATATGCCAATTGGGGAATGTGCGATAATGGTTTTATTGAATTCCTCGGCATTGCGGAGAGCTTGCTCGGTTTGCTTGCGT
>JBDRQK010000332.1:0-2729 GCA_043826315.1 Chloroflexota bacterium | reverse complement strand
AGCCAGCCTGAATATACAAGCAATTGAACAAAACCCCAAAGAAATGAGATGAACAAACCCAGATACAACCATTTCAGACTGGTCAATAACCCAACCTTAGTGCGAGTTGTCCAGCTGGCATAAAAGAAAAAAGCCAACCCGATCATCAATGTAATTGCAGAGCGTAAGAACCGCCCCCAATATACCTGGCCGCGTAATTCCAGCGGAGCATTCATTGCGCCAGTGAATGCTGTTGCAATGATGATGAGAATAAATATAACCAGAGGTGTAAAAATAGCGTGCCAGAATTTGATCTTTTTCTTCCAGATTTGGAACAAAAGCAGAGGCAGCAGCAGAAGCATTGGATATATCGAGAGGGGGCGCACCTGGGTTTCCTGGCCGACAAATGGCATATAAGGGAAACTGGTGACAGGCAGGCTCACCAGTGCCAATCCCCACAGAAAATCTATCCACCTATCCAGCCGATCCTTACTGACTGGCATCATTCTCCTTACGGGAGCCCACGAACAAGAGCCCCAGCAGGGTTATGACCCAGGCAGTCATTGCCCCACCCAGGATGGGGATCAAAGAATTATATTTGCGCTTGACAGGGATTTGTTGTGACTGGCTTATATTGAGCTGAAAATAGGGACTGATGCCCAGGGATTCCTGTTCCAGGACTCGGATCTGGTCAGCGAGCGCAGGATCAGATGGTAATTGGAGTAAGGTTGTTTGCGCTTCCAGTATTTGGTTGGCAATATCCACACCATGCAAGGAACGCTCATAGAAAGCCTTGGCCCAGGCAGATGCCAACTGTTCAGCCTGGCTGGCATCAGGGTCATCCACCCAGAAATGCCATGCACCGTCACCGGGTTGACTTAGTTGCAGTCCGCCTGCGCGCAAACTCGAGATGGATGTGCCCGGGTTCTTTTCCACGACCATTTGCAGGGTGGCATCATCCCAGGCAACCTGCATTAATTTTTGAGTTTCACGCGAAAGATAGGTCATCAGGTCACGCTCGGTATTTGCTTCCGGCCAGGCTTGTTCGAGATTGTGGTCAACTGTTACTGTCGCCTGAGCACGGTACATGGGTGGAACGATATAATAAATAACACTTCCCAACAATGCACCTATGAGGGTTGCCAACAGCCAGATTCTCCAGGCTTGCAGAACCTGGACCAAATCCTCATTGGAAGGCGGTCTGAGCAGCCATGCTTTCATGGGTCAGGATCCCTTTTTCATTTTATATTGCACACGTTGTCTCCAAATTGGGGCAATCAATTTTCGGAGCAGGTACTTGGCTGCCAGGATGGAGAACCAAGTGCCTCCATCGCGGTAATGAACGCGCAACATTTCCGGCCAGCAGCGCTGGTCTGCAACCACGGTTTTACCCTGTGTGTGCAGACGAAAATTAGCCCACAATTGGTGAGTGTAAAGGATCTGGGAAACCGAGGCAATGCGCACCCATAGATCGTAATCCATTGCAAAGAAGAAAGATGGGTCCAGTGGACCGACCTGCTTCCAGATATCCGCCCGGAAGAAGGCAGCCTGTTGCGGAATGTGGACATAACCCCTGCGCAAGCGCCTGTAGTCTGTTTGTGCGGCCGGGAAAGCACCAAGTATTCTTCCATTTTCGTCAATAAAATTTGTGTCTCCATAGACCAGGCCGGTTTTTGGGTTGGCTTGTAACAGCGCAAGAGCCGAGGAAACAGCGTCGGAGGCGTAGGTATCGTCTGAATTCAACCAGGCCAGTACGTCGCCTTTTGCCCTGGCAAAACCCTTATTGATGGCATCGGTCTGTCCCTGGTCTTTTTCGGAAACCCACCAAGCTAGGCGATTTGCATATTTTTTAATGATCTCCTGGCTGCCATCCATGGAGCCACCATCTACGATGATATATTCCAGGTGTGGATGATCCTGATCCAGAACGGATCGGATGGTGTCTTCGAGATAACGCGCTTGATTAAAGGAAGGAGTTACGATCGATACCAGCATGAATTATTCCAGGGTGTGGTTTGAGGATGATTCTACCCCATTTTCTGTGACAAGATACTTGACCGGGACATCATATTCCAGATGTGGCAGGTCGGGTAACAGCAGGGCTTGATAGGTGACTCCCAGGCTGACAAGGGTATGCTGCCTGGATAGAAAACGATCATAAAATCCACCACCATATCCCAATCTCCAACCATGCCTATCATAAGCCAAGCCAGGTGTCAGCACCAGCTCAACCTGGTCGGCGGGAATTACCGGCAAAGCAGGGTCAGGTTCAAGCATGCCATAGCGATGCCGGATCAATCGCCCTGGAACATAAGGGTGAAAGTCCATGTGGCCATGCGGCTGGATACGCGGAATCAGCCAGTTTTTTTGAGGATTGTTCTCCAGCAGCGAAAGCAGATCAACCTCATCACGCATGGGCAGATAGGCAAGAATTGCCCCGGCATCCTGGAAAAATGACCAGGTTTCGATATGGCGGCAGATCATCAGGCTGGCCTTATGCTGGAAGTCTTCCCCCAGGGCGGCGCGTTTTTCCCGGCAGTTTTGCCTCAATTGTTTTTTTAATTCTGGATTATTAACAGGCATGCATCATCCTTTACCCTGGAGCATTCTCAGGGCAGCCCATCGGCATAAAGTGGCAAACTGATCGGATGCCAGACATCCACGCCTCCAAGACCAGTCAGACCCAGCTCCCGGTTGGCAGGGTTCGGCCAATCGTAAAAGATACCAGTCCCGGGATTGGCAGGGTCATA
>JBDRQK010000331.1:0-2065 GCA_043826315.1 Chloroflexota bacterium | reverse complement strand
TGCGCTCACGCTACGTCATCAGCAACGCCGATACCGGCATCACTTTTGACAGCCTGATCGGTCGTGAGCATCTCAGCCCCAAACTGCTGCGCAAGCAGGAGAAGATCGAATACTCCACCTCCGCCCTGAGCCTGTTCTTTGCCACCGATATGGACCTGCGCGCAGCCGGGCTCGATTCGGGTAACAACTGGTATTACGATCATGCCGACCTGGAAACCCTTTACCAGAACGGGTTGGGTGATCATGTGCTGCATGCTGATATGCCCGAGATGATGTTCCTGACCTGTACCACCCTTAAAGACCCCTCCAAAATGCACAACGGACAACATTCCTGTGAAGCATTTGCCTTCGTGGGTTATGAGCCCTTCGCCAAATGGTCTGACTCCAAACACGGTGACCGCCCGGGGGATTACAATGCCATCAAGGAAGACCTGGCCTGGCGCATGATCCAGGGATTGGAAAAACGCATCCCCGGATTGAGCAAGCACATCACCTTCTGGGATCTGGGCACCCCGCTCACCAATCAGCACTACATCAATGCCACCAACGGTAACCTGTACGGTACTGCCAAGAGTATCAAGCAGCTGGGTCCACTCGGTTTTGGAACCCAGACTGAATTCGAAGGCTTATTACTATGCGGCGCCAGTACCGACAGCCACGGTGTAGCCGGCGTCACCGCCACCGGCCTGGCCGCAGCCCGCAGGATCCTGAATTGCAGCAATGCCGACCTGCTGACCCAGAACGGTCCCACATTGAAGATCTACCCCTCTGAACAAACCTCCCAATGGCCACAGGAACTGCAGGACAAGATCGCCAGCGGAAAAGAGAAGGAGACTTAGCCATATCCTCACCCATGCCAGTCGGGATTGTTTTTGATATCAAGAAGTACTCCATCCACGATGGTCCCGGTATTCGCACCACCATCTTTCTGAAAGGCTGCCCGCTGGTCTGCCAGTGGTGCCATAACCCGGAAAGCCAGTCCCCCCGCCCGGAGATGATCTTTCGCCCCGGTCGCTGTGACCTGTGCGGCGCCTGTCTGGAAGCCTGCCAGCATGCTGCCATCACCTGGGATGTGGAAGGACCCATCACTGACCGCCTGCTCTGCCAGGCTTGTGGCGAGTGTGTCGAGGTCTGCTACAGCGAGGCCCGCCAGATGGTTGGAAGGCAGATGAGTCTGTCTGAAGTCATGGCTGAGATCATGCAGGACCTCACCTTTTACGAAGAATCCGGCGGAGGTGTCACCCTTTCGGGTGGTGAGCCTCTCCTTCAGAAGGAATTCTCACTTGCCATCCTGAAAGCCTGCCGCGCCCATGATATCCACACCGTACTGGATACCTGCGGTTATGCCAATTGGCAGATCATTGAACAGGTTGCACCTTATGTGGACCTGTTCCTGTACGACCTGAAAGCCATCGATCCAGTCAAGCACATACAATTTACCGGGCAGCCCAATGAACGTATCCTGGCTAATTTGGAGGGTTTGTCACGCCTGGGAGCCAACTTGCTGGTGCGCATCCCGGTCATCCCGGGAGTCAATGACAATGAATTCGACATGGATCAAATGGGGGCATTCCTGGCAGCCCTGCCCAACTCCCCGCCTGTCGAATTGCTGGCTTACCATAACATTGCCAAAGCCAAGTACGCCGGTCTGGACAGGGAATATGCCCTGCCCAACCTGGAAACCCCGGACCAGGCGCGCTTGGGCACCCTTGCTGAATTATTAAAGGCCTATGGCTTGACGATCATAAATTGCTTTTCATGCTGACATCGTCCCAAGGCAACTTTCTTTATCGCCTTGTCAATTGTGGGGACGCTTTCTTAACCGCTGAAAGTCTTTATAGCCGCAGGGCAGGATTCTCGCTCGCGCAGCACCCCGCAAGGGGACATCCAGCTGATTTTTTCAACCGTACCTTGCTCCTTTCCTGCAAATTACCCCCCCTGCTGATGCTGCTGGACCCAGTCACCGATCAGGTAATAATTGAATTCCCTGCCCTCGTATACCTGGTACGCCCCGTATAGCGAGTAGGCAATTCCTGCCCCCATCAGGAGGAATGCCAGGAACATG
>JBDRQK010000330.1:0-2439 GCA_043826315.1 Chloroflexota bacterium | reverse complement strand
CGACGTCGCAATTCACAAACCACTTCGGAGAGCCCCTTCAGATAGGAGGCGTGAATGACGTGGATCACATCTTGTGAGGGCAGGGGTTGGTCCCGGATGAGAGCGCAGGTGATGTGGGCTTCGGCGTATTCCTTGAGGGCGTCCTGGGTGTAACCGGTGTGATACAGGTTGGGGAACGGCTCGAGGTTCGTGCTAAGCGAGGCTGCCAGCAGATCAGCTTCATCCAAATGGGTTTGCATTGCATCAATCTCTTCCCTGTGCACAGCACGGATGGCCTGTGAGCAATGCCGGGTAAGCATGCGAGATTGAGCCAGGGCTTTGTCCCGGGCCGCGGTCTGAATGTCGAAGGTCTGGCGAACTTGGTCAGCGATCTGTTCCAATTTATCCATGATACTTATCTCTATTCTCGGGAATTAAAAGAGGGGGTGATAAGACCTTACGGGTTTTACCACCCCCGGTTGAGATTATTTATCGTCCGTTTTTTCTGGCGGAATTTCGGACGGGGGTTGGAGTGGACGGAAGAGGTTGTCTGCCAGATTTGAATTGACGGGGATATTGATGGGACCATAAGCAGCTTCGTATCGGGCTATGTTCTCGGTCAGTGCACGAAGCAATAACTTAGCACTGATGGGTGACATAAGGACTCGAGCGCCAATCTGGGCACGGGTTTCACCAGGCAGTAGATGGGCAAAGTCGATGACGATATCAGCCGGGGAGTGGGCGATGCGCGCCAGGTTGGCATAGGTGCTTTTCAAATCGGAGGCAACTTCCAGCTTTGGGGAATTGTGCTCGTGAGGAGGAGTACTCATATTATTTTTTGCATTCACTTAGAAGGGGATGTCATCTTCACCTGGATCAGAGAAACCACCTTCTTCACCGCCGGAAGGAACAGAACCATCCATTTCGCCGCGTGAAGACAAGAAGCGCACAGTTGCGGCGTTGACTTCAAAAGAGGCGCGCGAGGTGCCATCCTGGGCTTGCCAGATGCGAGGTCCGCCGGTGGTGGGGTCACTGGTCAGACGACCTTCAACCAAAACCTTACTACCTTTCTTGAGGTATTGGTTGCAGGTTTCAGCCTGTTTGCCCCAGGCGGAGACGCGGAACCAGGTGGTTTCTTTGATTTGCTCACCATTGTTGTTGGTGTAACCACGATTAGTGGCAACCGAAAAACTTGTGACAGCCTGTCCGGAGGGGGTATAGCGCATTTCGGGATCTTTACCTACATTACCTACGATAATAATTGTACTGTACATGGGGATTCTCCTGTGCGGGGGGGGGTTAAGGTCCCGCCGCAATGCAGCGGGGACAATTTATGAGGATATTTTACCTTAGTTCTGGTAATCCGGGATATCTTGGGATTTCAAAAGACTTCGGAACAAAATGCTTAAACACCATGATGCAAGGGGGCAAGTGTTTTTTTCTGGAAGCGATTATTTAGAAGGTGTCGTAATGCCGGATGAGTTTCACCTGGCAGCTGCTGATATCTATGCCCGCCTGGCTGATTTAAGGTGCGGGAGATGACTCCTGAATTGGAAGAGAAGCCGAGTGCTTTGAACAAAAAAGCCAGATATACTGATTGATGCGGCAGGGGGGAATCGTAACCATTTCTCAATCAATATTATTAACATGGAATGTCACCTGTTGTATATTATGTCTTATGCCCATTTTCCAATATAGTTTTTGGATGTGCTTATTTTAAGTATGATTTCTGGTTTTTATCCAAGACACGCTATTTATTTTTGCAGAATGATTTAAAACCTGAAATTACCAGGCTACGAAAATAGTGCTTAAAATAAATCGGATAATAGAATTGTTATGATAAACGAATTGATATTTCATTCGGAATTTCCGTAAAATATCCACCAGGCGGATGGCACAACGACTGTGTCGAGTTATAATCATTAAAACAACATGTACCAATCAGGTTCAATATGAGATTCGCAATCGAAACAAACGGATTAACTAAATCTTTCGGTCATGTCCATGCTGTCGATAAAGTCAATTTACGGGTAAAGCCGGGAGAGATTTATGGTTTTCTTGGTCTGAATGGTGCAGGCAAGACCACTACGATCCGTGCCTTATTAGGCATGATCCGCTCAAGTTCAGGCTCGATCAAATTATTGGAGCAGACTGTAGGACCCAATGGTGTCGGACCCTGGCATAATGTCGGCCATATGGTGGAGACACCTACTGCTTACCCGGAATTGACGGTAAGAGAAAACCTGGAAATCGCTCGACGTTTGCAGGGGATTTCAGATAAAAAGGCTACATCCCGGGTTATCGAACAACTTGGTATCCTCCCTTATGCAGATCGAAAAACCGGTGTTCTTTCCACGGGAAATCTTCAGCGTTTGGGACTGGCACGGGCGTTGCTACATGAACCCGATCTGCTTATCCTTGATGAACCCGCAAACGGATTAGACCCGGCAGGTGTAGTCG
>JBDRQK010000329.1:0-2505 GCA_043826315.1 Chloroflexota bacterium | reverse complement strand
AACCTAACAAAGTCGTACTTTTTTCTTTTACGTCTATAAGATGTTTCGCAAGTTCATGGGTTAATTTATTATCGAGGATAATTAGTTCTTTTACTATTGGATTTTCAATATTTAATTTGTATAATTTTGCCCTTCCAATTTGTCTTGTTTTTTTCACTATCTTTAATTCAACAAACTTTGGAAAAAACGTATGTATTGTACTCCACGCGACATTTGAATTTTCTGCTATTTCTGTGAGGGGGTAATCAAATTCTCTAAACGTTATTAGAAAATCGATTACCCTTACCATTGGATAATCGCCAAACAATTTTACAAATGCTGATTTTTCTTCCATAATTTTATTCTGAGGTGTTATGTTTTTAAATTTAAGCTTCTAATTCATATTTGCGAACATTGATATGTTGTTTTGTGATTTGAAAATGTCCCCGTAAACTTCTTCCTTTAGGTTGAAGCAAGGGACATTTTCAAAACTTTTGTTCCTCGGCCAACAAACCGCGCATCGTGCCGCTGCACGATGTTGTCCGAAGGACAACCCTTTAGGGCGCGGTGGCCGAGTGAACAAATGATATGTATGGGGGATGAGCAGATAAGGGCGAGCAATGACTGGAGAAAGAATCGATCAACATCTTGAAGGAATAGCTGACGAGCTTGCGCAAGCTCATTATCTTTGGCCGTATGAATATGGAAATGAAGGAAATCCTATGATGGGCCAAGATGGCGATATCGCTCCGAGGTTTATCTCAGAAGTTGTTGGTTTGACTGCAGGCGGTGCTGGCGGAGTTACAATGCTTACAAATCCAAATGGTGCAGAAGCAATGGCCCAGAATATCGCGTTAGGTGTTATGCATCATCTCAATGGCAAGATTATGGAGCGCGGTGGAATTCCGAATGTTGTTGTCTAATCGTCGTTTTACACTCGCGTTATTATCGATGTGTTAATAGATATATATTTAAGCATATCCTTACTATATAAACTAACAAACGTTAACAATGGTGTATATTTATGTCGATTAAAAATAATCAAAAGATTCAGAAAACGGGGAGGAGAATACATGGTTCAAAGGTAAGTCCATTTATATTACATGGCGCACCACTTCCGATTGAAGAGGCATTGAGAGGTGCTGATGCCTCTCGGTTTATCATAGCTTCGAATAAAAGACTGAGTAAAGCACTTGGAAATCCGCAGGATCGGTTAGCTATAAGCTCTGCGTTGTCATGCTGGTCTGGTACGATGGTTGCCTATGATAAGCCAGGTAAGGCACTCGGAGATACGATCGAATTTCATAATGGGAGTGTGAATTTTGTTTTCCCTGTTCCAAGAAAGCACGTCGGCAGAAAAGATGTTCTCTTAGCTGTAGATCATCCAAACTTCAAACTTATTGAATCTGGTACTGATAGAATCGTCAAAGCATCGAGAATCGATGTAATTGATGAATTCCCAACTTCAGAACAGGGATGGTATCTTGGAGATCAGAAACATGATCTTCCACATGGAAATGAAGTCGATCCAGATGATCCCAATGCAAGATTTTTATGGAGAGAAGACAAAATAGTGACGCTTGCTTTTCGTGACGACACTGGTTGGGATGGTGAGTATACAGATAATGATTGGCGCCATGTCCTTCTTAATTTTAATCCATCTAATACTGATTCAAATGCGTTGCATATGGGATTAGTTATAGTAACTCCACGTTGGCTTTTTGATCAGATTCAAAAAAAGTTGGATGTAATATATGCGTCAATGTGAATCCTGATACAGATTAACATCTTTCAGATTTCAATTCGCTCAATTTTTCACGCGACAAACCTGAATACTATAAATCGGCAACCAGAAAAAGAAAATTCGGGCTCAGATTGAAATTCTTCGAATTTCAATTCGCCCCATTTTGTCTGACCTATAAATCGATGATTCGATTTATGGTCCATTGAAGCTGATGCTTCAATCGGAGGCTAAATTCAAGACTCGAAACTGTAAACAAATACAAAATCGGGCTCGACGGGAAAGTCATGTGTTTTCAGTCTCCTGTCTTCGGTCTTGAGTCCTGTTATTACTCAAAACCCTAAACTGGGAACTGGAAACACAATTTGAACCCGTATACCAGGGTATCTTCCGCATTTGGAAAGGGCATTCGAAGCCCTGTCGGTTATCCAGGTTGCCACACGAGCCCGTTGTGTGTTACTTACCCTCTTCTCTTTCTTGTGTTTTACATCGCTCTTCCTGCTGTCTTCTTAGGAGGCATAGTCATCAATTATACCTATGCTATGCCGGCCATCTATGTTTTCTACATGCTCGTTTACTGTTTTACAATGTAAATATTTAACTATTGGTCATATTCACCAATCTTTTCTTTTATTACTATTTGCTTTATCTTGTCAAGACTTCGCATCCATCAGCAGTAATCAATATGGTATGTTCGGCCTGGGAAACTAATCCTCTGCTAACTTCCCTTAATATAGGGTATCCTCTTATGAAATGATTCTGAAGCAATTCCTTAAACGCAACGC
>JBDRQK010000328.1:0-10805 GCA_043826315.1 Chloroflexota bacterium | reverse complement strand
ACCTGGAAGTTGAGATCTTCGATCAGACCATACCAGCCGAGGTTGTCAAGACTGTTTTATTCGACTCAATAGGAGAAAAACTGCGCGCAGGAGAAGTATATATGAATAATTCAATACCAAGAAAATCAGTGCAAGTTGTTGGATTTGGTATGCTCACGCCAGTAGCCATTCTGGTGGTTGAAAAATTACCAGAACATAATACGGGAGCATTGATTAAAGAAATCAGTGAATTTATATTTGACGATGCTGCCATTGTTGCATGTCTTTTGCGTCAATGGGGTATTCGAACGGGTATTATCGGCACAGCAGTGGGGGATGATGATCGAGGCCATGCTCTCAACAACCAACTTAAAAATTGGGATGTTCAATCCAAAGTGCGTTTTTCCAGAGAATTTAAGACTCCCCTGGAAGTGGATGTTTCAGATGAAACAGGAGCCCGTACTTATTTTTGGCAGCGTGAAGAAAAGGTGCTCGCTACATTGGATGATGCCGACCTGTCCATGTTGGACCAGGCCGAGTTGCTGTATGTGGATTGGTACGATGGCGATCATATCCTGCGGGCCATGGATAAGGCTACCCGATTAAAGCTTCCCGTTTTTCTGAATTTCGAATTTGGCCATAGTAATCCTGATCTATTAAATAAATTTGCCGGTCATGCCACGATCTGCCAGGCTGTTACGGATGCCGCCCAGAAGGATGATAGCAATTCTCTCGAGGTAGCCCAAAAATTAATTCATACCGGGGTCCAAACCGCATTGATCACACTAGCCGGGGAAGGCAGCCTGGTAGTTCAACGAGATCATATCCTGCGAATTCGTGCCCCAAAGGTCAAGGCAGTGGATGGATGCGGCGCTGGAGCAACTTATTCAGCAGGTTTCATTTTCGCCACTCTCAATAATTGGAGCCTTGAAAAATCTGCCAGGTTTGCAACAGCTGCTGCTTCTCTAAAAGTAACCCGTCCAGGATTGGAAATGTACCCGGTTGAAGAAATCCTGGCTTTTGGAGAACAGGTCCTCGTGGAAGATTTATCTGCCATTCATTAAGATAACTGGAGATGCCTCTTTGAATACATTCGCCTCATTACTAACACCCGGGCAGGTCGAACAAATCCATGCTGCTTCGCTCGAGATCCTGGTAAAAGTTGGGATGCTGGTTCGACATGAAAAAGCCCGACAGATCTTCACCAAACATGGCTGTCTGGTGGACCCTGAAACCCATATTGTGCGCATCCCGTCTGCTGTTATGGAAGAGTTCCGGGCTTTCTTTCCTCCTACTTTCACGTTTCGAGGACGTGATCCCAAGTATGATCGCAGCCTGCCACAGGATAGCCCGGTAATGGTAACCGCCAGCTCGGCTCCCAATATTATTGATCCGGTTACCGGAAAGGAACGTCGTTCCACTTCTGCAGATATTGCCCGAATTGCGCACCTGGTTCAAGAATCGCCCGGGTATGATGTTTTTTCCGTATCAACACTCGCAGATGACGCACCACCCAAACAGTTCACACTGACTCGTTTATATCCTGCATTGAAATATTGTCTTAAACCTGTCCGCATCAATTCAACTGATCTGGAAGATTCGGAGATGATCCTGCGCCTGGGTTTTGAAATTGCAGGCAGCGAAGCTGCATATCGCCAGCATCCATTCATCACACATCATTTTTGCCCGGTTGTTTCTCCACTTACCATGGATTATGCTTCCACCGAATTGCTCATTTATTTTTGTGAACAGCAACTCCCTGTCTACCCAACCATTGTTCCCAACGCCGGGCTCACATCTCCAATGAGCCTGGCTGGCACCCTCGCACAGGGCAATGCCGAATTCCTGGCAGCTGCATGCTTGATGCAAATGGTTCACCCCGGGACACCCTTGATCTACGCCACTCTCCCGACAGTGGCAGATATGCGTACCGGAGCTTATGCTTCGGGTGGCATCGAATGTGGCATGCTGCTCATGGCTTTTGCGCAAATGGCCAGGTTTTACAACATTCCCACCGGTGGTTATGTTGGATTAACCAATTCCAAATTGAATGATGCCCAGGCAGGTTATGAAACCGGTATGTCATCCACTGCCGGTATGCTGGCTGGAATGGATATGCTCAATATGAATGGACTTCTGGATGCTCTCAAAGTCTTTGATTTTGGAAAAGCGATCATCGATGATGAGATCTCCTTGATGTTAAAACGGATCAAGCAAGGTTTTGATTTTGGTGAAGCAGAATTAAGCCTGGAAGTGATCGCACAAGTAGGTCCAGGCGGTTCATTCATGGTCCATCCCCACACCATCAAACGTATGAAGACCACTGGCCTGTTAACCAAATTAGCTGACAGAAATGCACGCGAGAATTGGGAAAACAAAGGCTCTCAGGATACTCATACACGAGCCATGCAGCGGGTACGCGAGATCCTGACCAGGTCGAGTTCTGCAGGTTTTTCAAAGGAAGTGGATGACCGTATCCGGGCTGCTTTCGATGGCCTTGTTCCCGGAAATCTGGATGTTCCAACCGGCTGGAAATAATACACAATATTAATAGGAATGTGATCTCAACCAGGAAGAAGAGGTAATTTGCATGAAAATATTTTACGCAACGGATGTACATGGATCGGAAATATGTTGGAAGAAATTCATAAGTGCCAGTAAATTTTACGAGACGGAGGTACTCATCCTGGGAGGTGATATGACCGGGAAAGCCATCATCCCGATCATATCACAAGGAAATGATGTCTACAAAGTAACACTTGCCGAGCAAGAATCTCTTATTAATGGGCAGGATGAAGTCAATAAAATGGTCCAGAATATTCAGAACCGAGGTTATTATCCATACTTGACAAATCCGGATGAGGTCGAAGAGATTCTTTCGTCTCCAGAAAACTCGGACAAACTTTTCCTCGAACAAGTAATGCTGACAATCCAGCGTTGGATGGATTATGCCGACCAAAAACTTACTGGAACAGGTATTCGATGTTATGTATGCCCGGGGAATGATGACATGTTTGAAATAGATAAAGTCATCCAGGAATCCAAAACAGTGGAGAATGTTGAGGGAAAGGTTGTCCAACTGGATGAATATCATGAATTGATCAGCTCTGGATGGACAAACCCGACCCCCTGGACAACACACCGCGAAGAATCAGAAGAAGATCTAAAGAAGAGATTAGAATCTGTCATCAGCCTGGCAAATGATCCTTCAAGATCCATATTTAATTTTCATGCTCCCCCCTATGGAAGCGGATTGGATGATGCGCCGGAATTGACCAGTGATATGCGCCCTGCCTTTGCCGGCCGTTCACTGATTCCTGTTGGCAGTCATGCAGTAATGGAGATGATCGATAAATATGAACCACTGCTTGGATTATTCGGTCATATCCATGAGGGCAAAGGAACTCGGAAGTATAAGAAGACCCTGTGCATCAATCCTGGCAGCATGTATGAACAAGGCATGCTGCATGGAGCTGTTGTTGAAATCAAGCCCAAGAAAGTCGGTACATACGTTTTAACCACTGGATAGGTTCGTGTTTTATCATAGGGACTGATCGAAAAAAGGAGGTGGCACATCATTAGAAAGAAATCAGAAACGCTGTAGAAAGAAGAGGAAGAATTATCGATTGGCTTGTCTGCCTGGTAGTTTCAAACAGACAAAACTAGAAACCAAAGGAGTTCTACCATGAGTGATGTTTCCCTTTTTGTCCGCAAGGCAAGTGGGTTGGTGAGGGCCTGGTCAGTTTTTGATGCCTTCATTTACGCCACTTTTTCCATCAACCTCATTACCCTCGGTTTGTTTATTTTCTCCTATTGCTATTACTTCGAAGGAAACCTGGCTACTGCAGTTATCATTGGTGCCATCTTTACAATATTCGAAGTGATCGTATATGCCAGTTTGATCTCAGCCATGCCGCGCGCAGGCGGAGATTATGTCTGGCAGAGCCGTATCCTGGGTCGCGCCATCGGATTTCTGCTCGCAATTACCGGTTGGTGGTTCATTCTCTGGTTATGGGTTCCACTGTATGGCCAAATGCTAGTATATGAAGTGTTCACCCCCCTGCTCGGTATCCTGGGTCTTCAGTCGGCTGCACTATGGTTTACTACTTCAAATATAGGCATGTTCGTGGGAATGCTGCTGGTATGCGGGATCGTTTTTGTATACATTGCAGCTGGAATGAAGTGGTATGCCCGAGTCCAGAAGTTCTGTTTCTGGGGTGGAACAGTTGGCCTGGTGCTGGTTTTTTTCCTGCTCCTTTTCGGAAACAACGCCACTTTTATCGCTAACCTGAACAGTATGGCACCTCAATTGTTTGGTTCTACTGCTGGAACCGATCTTTACACTGCCACGATCGCAGCAGGTCAAGCTGCCGGCACAGTTACCTCTCCATTGGGTGATTTCAGCGGCGCAACCATTATTGCCAGTATGGCGCTCATCCCCATGATGGTCTTTTTTAACCTTTGGCCAAACTGGGGTTCCACTCTGTACGGTGAGGTGCGCGGTGCAGGTGATTACAAACGTAACTTCTGGGGCATGGCTGCAGCCATCATCGTTACAGCAGTAGGCGCTTTGCTCTTCTTTGCACTGATCGCAAAAACTCTGGGCTGGGAATTCTACAACAATGCCAACGGCGCATTTTGGAATTATGCCTGGGGTTACACAACCGAAGCCCCGCCTCTACCCTTCTGGCCTTATCCCGCCTTGTTCGCTGCATTCCTGGTGAAAAGCCGCTTTGTCCAATTCCTGGTCATCCTGCTGATGAGCCTGTGGTGGTTCGGTTGGTCTGGAACCGTATTCCTCAGCTCTACGCGTGTGATCTTTGCTGCTGCCCTGGATCGTATGCTTCCAGAATGGGTTTCGAAAATTGATGAGAAGACACGAGTGCCTGTCAACGCTTTACTCTTGATGGTCATCCCCTCCATCATCATCTCATACCTGTATGCCTTCAAAGTCTTCAGCTTCCAAACCCTGGCCCTGGATGCTACGGTCGTGATCGCCATCACCTTCCTGGGTACCACCATCGCAGGTACGATCATGCCGTGGAAAACCAAGGAGATCTTTGATGGTTCACCAATTGCCAAATTCAATGTTCCCACGTGGTTGGGGTGGCTGGTGATGGCTCTGTATTCTGTCTTCGTTGTGTACCTGATCAAGATCTCTTTCACTTACGCCTGGAACATCGTAAGCGGTATAGGTGCCACAGGACCGAATTGGATGACCTGGTTCATCGTCATCTTCCTGGCTTTGCTGACCATCGTAAATGCCGTCATCCTGCTCTGGATCGTGTATTATGTGGGAAAAAATATTCTCAAGGGTCGCATGCCATTGGTGACGTTGGCTGGACTGGTCTTCCTGGCCTTTTTGGATTGGCTTCTGATCGTCTGGTTTTGGGATCCCACCACAGTGGATGGATATCCCTTATATGCCATTGGCTGGTCGAATGTCAGCTCGATGTTCTTCATGCTCATCAATTATGCAGTTGCGGCTGCCATCTATTTCGGTTTCAGTAGTTACCGTAAAAAACAGGGTATTGATGTAAACAAGATCTATAAGGAAATCCCTGTCGAATAACATTTCTCTCTTATAATTCTGAAAGGTTGACGTTAATTAATAACCCAACCTTTCAGATAGGATCAAATTACAAATCTATTATGGAATTGTTACATGTATGATAAAATTAATTAACAATATTCTGAATATTAAGTCGTGGTTATTCAGGATTATCGGGGAACGATAACCTACAGTATTGTAATGGAGGTGAAAATAAATAATAAAAAATAAATATTCTTATATTTGATATCCAATATTTTATTCACAGGAGACAAGGAGAAATATGCGTACCAACAAGCTCGTTTTACCTATTTTTGTTGTATTTGTTGTATTGGCAACTGTGCTTTCTGCCTGTGGTCCGGCTGCCACTGAAGCCCCCACCCAGGTAGTTGACACTACAGACCCCATGGCTGAGCTTATTGCAGCCGCCCAAGCTGAAGGTACCCTTACCACAATTGCGTTACCGGATGACTGGTGCAACTACCGTGAAGCTATTGACACTTTCAAAGCCAAGTACGGCTTGGAAGTAAATGAGCTCAACCCGGATGCAGGCTCTGGCGACGAAATTGAAGCCATTAAGGCTAATAAAGATAACAAGGGTCCACAGGCTCCTGATGTCGTTGATGTCGGTTTTGCATTTGGCACATCCTCAAAAGCCGAAGGCCTGCTGATGCCCTACAAGGTTTCCACCTGGGACAGCATCCCTGCTGATGCCAAGGACCCCGAAGGTTACTGGTATGGTGACTATTATGGCGTTATGGCTTTCCTGGTCAACACCGATGTTCAACCCAATGTCCCCCAGGACTGGGCTGATCTGTTGAAACCCGAATACGCAGGACAAGTTGCCCTTTCCGGCGATCCCCGCACCTCCAACCAGGCAATCCAGGCTGTTTATGCTTCCGGTCTTGCCAATGGTGGCACACTGGACGATTTCCAGCCCGGTCTAGAATTCTTCAAGCAGCTGAACGAAGCTGGTAACCTTATTCCGTTGATCGCCAATAACGGCTTGGTCGCCAAGGGTGAAATTCCCGTCCGTATCACATGGGACTATAATGGCCTGGCTGCTATCGATTCCTTCGCTGGTAACCCCAAAGCAGAAATTGTAATTCCTGCAACCGGCCGCTTCGCAGGTGTCTATGTTCAGGCTATCAGCGCCTATGCCCCGCACCCCAATGCTGCCAAGTTATGGATGGAATTCCTGTATTCTGACGAAGGTCAAACCATCTGGATGAAAGGCTACTGCCACCCGATCCGTGAGGCCGATATGCGCGCCCGTGGTGTCATTCCTGCCGACCTGCTGGCAAAGCTTCCGGACGTTTCTGGAGCTGTCTTCCCATCTGTTGCTCAATTGGATGCCGCCAAGGCAGCCATTACCACAGGATGGGACACTGTAGTAGGTGCCAATATCCAAGCAGCCCCTTAATTTGTTTATAAGTTCTTAATAAGCGAGACCCAGCTAATCTGCTGGGTCTCGCCATAAATAATCTGTACAGCTATGAGGTAACAAATTATGGTCACAACCACCCTCCCGGCTCAAAAAGAAAAAGCACCACCTTTCAATTGGAAGAACTGGATCGGGGTAATTCCTTTCTTTACCTTCGCCATTCTTTTCCTGCTTTTACCATCCGTAAAATTATTTGTTGGTAGTTTCACGGATGCTGGTGGTAAGTTTACCCTGGATAATATGGCTCAACTTTTTTCTCAAAGAGTCATTTTAGATGCGTACAAAGTTAGTATCCAGATCAGCTCTATCACGGCCCTGGCTGGAGGAATATTCGGATTTATGCTGGCTTATTCCGTCACGGTCGGGGGACTGCCAAAACCACTCCGTACTGCTCTTATTACTTTTTCCGGTGTAGCTTCCAACTTCGCCGGTGTTCCCCTGGCATTTGCATTTGTTGCAACACTGGGTAGAACAGGTTTTATTACTTTCATCATGAAAACCTATTTTCATATGAATATTTACGACAAGGGTTTTAACCTGTATAGCTTTATAGGTTTATGCCTTACCTATTTATATTTTCAATTTCCCTTGATGGTCTTGATCATGGCGCCAGCCCTGGATGGCCTTAAAAAAGAATGGAAAGAAGCTGCCATGAACCTGGGAGCTAATAATTTGCAATACTGGTTGAAAGTTGCTTTGCCAGTACTTTTGCCATCCATCCTCGGTTCCATGATCCTTTTATTTGGTAATGCCTTTGGAGCCTACGCAACAGCCTATGCGTTGACAGGTGGAGCTCTCCCTATTGTCACGATCCTGATCGGAGCCCAAATTCGGGGAGATGTGCTTCACAATCCGGGGCTTGGCTTTGCAATGGCCATGGGCATGGTTGTAATCATGGCAGTTTCTTTGGGAGGTTATTCCTGGATGCAAAGCAGGACTGAAAGGTGGTTGAAATGACCTGGTTATCCAAATTTCGAAAGGTCCCGTTCTGGAGCTGGTTCTGGTTTGTCCTGGGAGTTCTCTACTTTGTTTTACCCCTCTATGCAACGCTTGATTTTTCCTTGCGGATGGAAAGAGATACTCTAAGTTTAAAAGCTTACCAGGTTGCATTTTCAGATCCGCAATTTTTAAAGACTTTTTTATACTCAATATTTCTGGCGGCAATGACCATCCTTGTCAGCATCGCACTGGTTGTTCCAACGGCTTACTGGATAAGATTACGATTACCCCAGGCACGCAGGATCGTTGAATTCATCACATTAATGCCTTTCGTCGTACCTGCCATTATCCTGGTGTTTGGACTGATCCGCATTTACAGTTCACCATTTGAAATCCCTTTCACATCCATTGTCCTGATGCAGCCGCTAACGAATTTCAAAGTCGGGACCAACATTTTGATCATCGGTGGTTATACAGTTTTGGGTCTTCCGTATATGTACCGTTCAGTTGATACGGGAATGCGTACCGTGGATGTTCGCACCCTGACTGAAGCAGCACAGAGCATGGGCGCAAATTGGGGCACTATTATCACCAAGGTCATTTTACCGAATGTGCGCACAGCCCTATTATCCGGTGCATTATTGACATTTGCGATCGTCGTAGGCGAAGTTGTACTGGCTTCATTCCTGGGAATACCAGCATTTGGACCTTACTTATTCCTGCTGGGACAACATCGCGCTTACGAACCTGCCGCACTTGCATTTACCACCTTCCTGCTTACCTGGGCAGCCATGGGGATCATTCAACTGATCACTGGCGGACAGAGTCAGGCTGCCGGTGCTCACTAATATTAAGAGGTAATCATGGCATATCTTGAATTAAATAATATCAGCAAGATCTTTGGGAAAACAATTGCGGTTGAAGATTTTAACTTGCAAGTGGAAAAAGGTGAACTGGTTTCATTCCTTGGACCCAGTGGATGTGGTAAGACCACCACCCTGCGCATGGTAGCCGGTTTTGATCTCCCAACCGGAGGCACGATCGCCATAAACGGAATTAATGTTACCAACAAGGCTCCCAACCAGAGGGATGTCGGCATGATCTTTCAGTCGTACGCCCTCTTCCCAAACCTGACTGTTGCAGGGAATGTTGGTTTTGGCTTAAAGATCGCAAAAAAACCTACTGAAGAGATCCAGAAGCGGGTTGCTGAAATGCTGGAACTGATCCACATGCCGGAATATGGAAACAGGTACCCTTACCAATTATCGGGAGGCCAACAGCAACGCGTTGCCCTGGCTCGCGCACTGGCTTTAAGCCCGGAAGTTCTCCTGTTGGATGAACCTCTCTCGGCCCTGGACGCCAAGATCCGGGTTTCCCTGCGCGCAGAGATCCGATCCATTCAACAAGAGCTGGGTATTACTGCCATTTATGTTACCCACGACCAGGAAGAAGCTCTATCCATCTCGGACCGGATCGTAGTCATGTACAATGGTCATATCGAACAGATCGGTTCACCCTTTCAGGTCTACAATTTTCCAGAAACAGCATTTGTTGCCAGTTTTATTGGCACGCTGAACGCTTTCAATGCTGAAGTGGTTGACCCTCAAGCCAATACGATTCGTATCGGGACCATTCAACTGAGCACAGAAGAGAGCCTCCAGGATCATAAAACCGGAGATAAGGTAATGATCGCAATCCGGCCTGAAAGGTTAAGTTTCTCTTCAGATCAGAAAAAAGCCAACCTGATCAATTGTCAAATTGAAAATATCACTTTCCTGGGTTCCATTGTCCGCATCGAAGTTGTTATTGGTGATATTCATATGTTTATGGATACATTTAATAATCCATTCCTTGAACTGCCAAAAATTGGAGAGAAGGTTGAAATAACCTGTTCCCGGCAAGCAGTTATTATTTTGAATCACTGACAGGAGACCGAATCTGTCTGCTCAAAGATAATGACATAAGAAAAATTGGTTCCTTTTGATGCCCTTGGAAATTCCGATCCTTTTAAAGGAATGGAATACCTTGGGCATTGCCTGATATAATGGGTTTAGTGATCCAATTTCCATGAAGTAATCACCTTGTAAAAAAGAGACTGAGAATAATTTAAAGAAAAATAATAATTCAACAGATACTGCTCAGGCTTGTCACCCTCCCGAAGGACACCGGGACGGTGTGAGGTCACGCTTTTTCGACCGACACTTCCACCTGCATGGCAGTGCCGGTGAAGGCCTCCTTAACTGCCAGGGGATCCTTCACTTCGTTCAGGATGACACTTGCATTCAAGTTGCCTCAATGAAAGTTAGCATGGCTGAGCAGTAACATTCAACATTATGTTCTTGATTAATTTTGATTTAGATTAAAGGAAATTCAAATGAAAAAACCGATCCATGTAATTTTAGGTGTTTTGGTGATCCTAATCGCCATGGTCTTCACCTCGGTCGCTTCAAAACCTTCTGCATTGGCGGCGGCGTATGGTGAACAGGATCTGACCATAACTGAGAAGATTTCCAGGGCTGAGCAGGAAGCAGCAGCAGCTTTCTGGACCAAGGATGCATTAGCCAATGCAGAAGTCATGGTGATGCCTATCGATTACGGACCTGCTGACCCGGATGTTTTTTCCCTGGAGCAGGAAATCCCGGGCAATCCAGGATCCAGTTCTCCCGGAGCAGCCCGTCCAAATGCAAATGCAATTGCAAGGAAGGCTTATCCAGGTGAATGGGTAAACTCCAGCCAATCTGATTCGGCGACTGGAAATACAGATATAACAGCTGATGAAATAGCAGGTAGCAGCCAGGTTTTCACCAGCTATTACGGCAACCTGTGGTTTCCCGCCCAGAAGATCTACCCGCATAAATGGGTAGGCAGATTTAGTTTTATAACAAACAATGG
>JBDRQK010000327.1:0-26412 GCA_043826315.1 Chloroflexota bacterium | reverse complement strand
CTCCTGGAAAAAATCGCCTCTGAAGAGGGCTGGACCCTGGTTTATGTTCAGTGTGAATGGGCAGACTGCCTTCAAAGCCTTCAAGACCGGCAGATCGACCTGATGCCGGATATGGCATATTCAACGGAACGGGACGTATTATTCGATTTTCATAAGATCCCGGTCATCGAAAGCTGGTCAAGGGTTTATGCCTCCCCGGCTACAACTATCAAGAAGATCTCCGACCTGGATGGCAAACGGATCGCAGTGCTCGAAGGTTCCATTCAAGAAACCGTCATCCAGCAATTAATGGATGGATTCGGATACAAGGTGACGCTGATACCTGTCAGCTCGTTAGATCAGGCTTTTACTCTGGCAGGAAATGCAGAAGCTGATGCAGCTATTTCCAACCAATTGTTCGGAGACTTCTTCTTCCAAGAATATGGATTATTGAAGACAACAATTGATTTCAATCCGGTTGTTCTGTTCTACGCAACTGCTCATGGGTACAATTCCGATCTCCTCGAGGCGATCGATCGAAATCTAGGTTTATGGATCCCGAAATCCAATTCTCCGTATTACACTTCACTTGGTAACTGGACCCGCAGGGAACAATTTTCCTTACCGGAGAACTTCTACTGGGTGTTCGGTGGCATCCTGGGATTATTGATTTTCGCAACCGGGACGGTAATTCTCCTTCGAAGACTGTTAATCATCAGGACAAAAAACCTGGAGCAGGCTAATGCAGACCTGCAAAAGAGCCAACTTCTCTATCAAACACTCACCAGGATCTCCCCGGTTGGGATCTTTAGTACCGATCCAAACGGCGCCACCACTTATGTGAACCCAAAATGGTGTGAAATCTCCGGGTTGTCTGCTGATCAAGCCAAGGGAGATGGCTGGTTGAAAAACGTTCATCCTGACGATAAAGAAAGAATAAAGGAAGGCTGGCTGAAATCAACCAAACTTCGTAAAACTTCTTATTCGGACTATCGTTTTGTACATGCAGATGGAACACTTACCTGGGTGATGGGACAAGCTGTGCCTGAAGTGAATTCCGAGAATCAGGTCATCGGGTTTATTGGAACGATCACCGACATCACCGAGCGCAAGCAGTCCGAAGAAGAAATTCGCAACCTCAACGCCGAATTGGAAAATCGTATCCTGGAACGCACCTGCCAACTCCAGGCAGCCAACAAAGAACTTGAATCCTTTTCGTACTCAGTTTCTCATGACTTGCGTGCCCCATTGCGCGCCATCAGCGGATTTTCTGAGATCATCGCCCGCCGCCATCGTGCCAGTCTGAATGAAGAAGGGCAGCATTATTTTGATAATATTGTGCTTGCCAGTAAACACATGGGGCAGTTGATCGACGACCTGCTCAATTATGCCCGTCTCGGGCGGACCGGTGTGAAGCGGGAGCAGGTTTCACTCGCCAACCTTTTAAATGAGATCCGTCGAAATATGGAAAATCAGATTGCAGAAATTCACGGTGAACTGAACATCGCTGAAAACCTGCCTGATGTCACAGGTGATCATACTTTATTGAGCCAGGTGTTCACCAATCTACTGGATAACGCTTTCAAATATCACAAGCCCAATGTTCCTCCGCAAGTCCACTTGACTTATACCAACGAAGACCATCAGGTCGTCGTAAAAGTGAGCGATAACGGTATCGGAATTCCGAAGGAACACCTTGAAAAGATCTTCAATATATTTCAACGCCTGCATTCTGAGGATGAATATCCCGGCACCGGTATCGGCCTGTCAACTGTCAGGAAATCCGTCGAATTACTTGGGGGGAGTGTATGGGTCGAATCAGAAGCAGGTGAAGGCAGCACGTTTTTCGTGCGTTTGCCAAAGGAGTGAAACCATTATGAACAGACCTGCCCATATCCTGCTCGTTGAAGACAATAGCATGGATGTCGAGTTGACGATCGACGCCTTCCATGAGGCGAAGCTGCTCAACACCATCCACGTTGCTACTGATGGACAGGAAGCGCTGGATTATCTCATGGGGCGCGGCCAATACGCTGACAGAAAGGCTTTTCCAATGCCGAATCTGGTTCTGCTGGATCTGAAATTGCCAGGTATTGATGGGTTTGAAGTCCTGCGGCAGATCAAATTAACACCCATTCTCAAGCGCCTGCCCGTTGTGATTCTCACTTCATCGAAAGAAGAAGGTGATCGCGCCTTATCTTACGACCAGGGTGCGAATAGTTACCTTGTTAAACCGGTCTCGTTTGATGGTTTCCTGGATGTTGTGCGGGAAATCAATGGGTACTGGTTATCTTTGAACGTGGCACCACCGGAGAGTGAACCATGAACAAACCTGTTTCCATTCTCTATGTAGATGATAACCCACTCGATCGTGAACTGGTGCGGGACGCACTGGAGAGAGAGCATGGTGGTTTTGAACTCATCGAGGCAGCTTCTGCAACTGAATTTGAGACCAGCCTTGCTCAAGGCGGTTTTGACCTGGTCTTAAGTGATTTTAACATTCTCGGTTTTGAAGGACTGCAAGTCCTGGAAGCGGTTCATAAAAGTGACCCGCATCTGCCGGTTATCATCGTGACCGGTACGGGATCCGAAGAGGTGGCTGCACAAGCCATCAAGGATGGCGCAGCAGATTATGTCATTAAAACACCCAAACACATCCAGCATCTACCCCACACGATCCATGTTGTACTTGAAACAAAACGTTTGGAAGATGAACGCCAGCAGGCGGAAGAAGCACTTCAGAAGAGCCAGGAAGGTTACCGCCGGCTGCATGAGAGTATGCGGGACTGCTTCGTCCAGGTCAAGATGAAAGGTGAGATCATTGATGTCAATCCTGCCTTCCAGGAGATGCTTGGTTATTCTAAAGAAGATCTGTTAAGACTAAGTAATGTTGACATCACACCACAGCAATGGCACAAGTTGGAACAGGAGATCATCGATACCCAGGTATTGCCGGTCGGGTACTCGGATGTCTACGAGAAAGAATATATCAAGAAGGATGGAAGTGTATTCCCAATTGAAATTCGCACATTTTTGCTGCGAGACGATAATGGGCTTCCATCCGGCATGTGGGCGATCGTGCGTGATATCACGGAACGCAAGCGGGTTGAGCAAAACCTGCGGGAAAGCCAGCAATACAACCGCATGCTGTTCGAGACTTCCCCGACCGGACTCTATCTCTGCCGCATGGATGGATTTTTTGTGGATTGCAACGAAGCTTATGCGAAGATCATCGGATATTCGATCGCTGAAACCATCACTTTAAGTTTCTGGGACATAACCCCGGAAAAATATACCGCCCTGGAACATGTGCAGTTGGATTCGCTGAATGCGACTGGACGATATGGCCCTTATGAAAAGGAATATATCCACAAGGATGGTCACCTGGTGCCAGTGCAACTCACTGGTCTGATCATTGAAAAAGGTGGAGAAAAATTCATCTGGTCGAGCGCGGAAGACATCACCGAGCGCAAGCAGTCTGAAGAAAAAATCCTGGTTCATCTCCGGCGATTAAATGCCTTGCATAAGGTGGATCTAACCATCGCCGGGATGATCGATATCCGGGTTACACTTGACACCTTCCTTCAGGAGACAGTATCGCAATTAAAGGTGGATGCAGCCAGAATTTTTCTGCTCAGTTCTGACGCCCATACACTTACTTGTGCTGCCAGTACCGGTTTCCTCGGCAGAGGCATGTTTCAACCAGATTCGGCACTGGGAGAAGATTTCGCTGGCAGGATCGCACTCGAAAGACAACCGATCCAAATCTCAGATCTCTCAAAAACCGTGCCTGCCCTTGCCAGGGACCATCTCTTTATCCGGGAAGGTTTTGGGTTTTACATGGGATTACCACTCATTGCCAAAGGTAAGGTAAGGGGTGTATTTGAGATCTTCAACCGTTCGCTTCTCGAGCCGGATGCAGATTGGCAGGATTTTCTACAGACACTGGCCGGGCAGGCTACCATTGCCATTGATAACAATCAACTATTCGACAGCCTGCAGAGAGCCAGCATGGACCTCTCCATCGCTTATGACGACACCATCGTAGGCTGGTCGAAAGCGCTCGATCTGCGTGACAGGGAAACAGAGGGTCATTCACAGCGGGTTGCCAAAATGACCTTTCGGATGGCGAATGCAATGAGGTTTAACGATGCAGACCTGGTGCAACTGCGGCGCGGGGCGCTTTTACATGATATTGGTAAAATGGGAATACCCGACAGCATCCTGGCCAAACCCGGCCCACTTTCCGATGAAGAATGGCTCATCATGCGCAAGCATCCGGTTTTTGCTTACGAAATGCTCTCACCGATCAATTATCTGCGACCTGCCGTGGAGATCCCTTATTGTCATCATGAGAAATGGGACGGCACAGGTTACCCGCGCGGCTTAAAGGGCGAACAGATCCCACTATCCGCACGACTTTTCGCAGTCGTGGATGTGTGGGATGCGCTTCGCTCGGATCGACCGTATCGGCAGCGCTGGCCTGAGGATAAGGTATTTGAATACATCCGGAAGGAATCCGGATCCCACTTTGACCCGAAAGCTGTGGAAATATTCTTTCGGGTGATGAGTGAGAAAGAATATATGCCCGATTAAGGTGTGCCTGATTTACAACACCCCCTTAGCCCCCTGGCGGGGGATGCTGCGCGAGGGGCTACTACTAGATTTATGTTTTTTGTTCTATGCTTTATCAGTGGTGTGGAATGGAGCGATTGCGGAACTGCATACGGATCAAACTGAGGCTTAGGGCACATATCTGGCAGATCTGTTCCTCACCTGGTTATTTAATGACAGAAAGATTTCGCTTTAGATACTTTCCCTTTAACTATCATAGACATAATTCGTTATAAACAGAGGAGTTAATAATGGAACCCGAAAAAGGAAAATACTTTAACTTACTCACACCCAATAATAAATTAAAAAGAACCACAATTAATTCAATTATTGACCATATGGACAAACTTGGTTTACACAATTCCCCCATTGATGAAAAACTATTAAAGAAAAATGCGGAAGACGGGAAAATTACAGAATATTTAACAAGGCTGGAACTTAGAGTAATCGAAGGAAACAAGAGTTGGGAAGGACTGCTAGTAGGGTTCCCAGGAAATGTAACTGAATTGTCTACAAAATCGGTTGGGACACCTTATCTCCGAAGTATTTTGTATCCAATTCTTGATTTACACCATCGTTTACAAAAAGAATATAATAAAAAACTCCCTTGTATCTATTTTGTCGGAGAACGGTTTTCAGATGTTTTCCTGAGAAAATTTGATCTTCTAAGGAAAGATGTTCCACACGTTATTGTTTTAACACATGATATATACGCATGTTCAATTAAAGTACCAAGACTTCCGGTAACCATAAAAAATGAAAGATTTGAAGCTTGGACTCAAATGAGATTAAGCAAAAAGATGGATGACGGATTAATGATCTCAAATAATGTAAAAAAGCTATCTTTAAGGTTTTTTTCTTATGAAGTATCTTGTAATGAAGGCACAGATAATCCAGAAAGATTGGATATTCTTGGTTATGATGAACCTGATCACCGATTAGTTGCTTTTGAAATAAAGGGAAGAGTAGGGCAAAGAACAGATTTTGAAAACCTTTTTCTGCAAGGGATTGAACATTGGAACTGGTTGGAAAAGAATAAAATGGCTGTGAAATTATTGTTCGATAAAGGTCCAAAAGGAAAGGTAGATACGACGAAAAGAGTTAGGTTATTGTTGGGGTTTTATGGGGAAAATGTTCCTCATATTTTCAATGAGTTACGTAGACAATATGAGAAAGGAGATAAGGAATATACCGAAATCGATTTTATTCGATTTACCAATATTCAAACTCCTAATAAAGATTATGAATTAATTTTAGATCTCCTTCCACGACCGGAGGAGAAAAGCCTGATTTAAGCGAAACGACCCAGGCGACCTGTTTACCGTTGGAATACAGGGAGCTTGTGCTCTTTGTCTGAACGGCTGAATATTCCTCATTGATGTGAGTGGGTCATTACCTTCTAAAATATCCTCACCACTACAAATATTTGCTCTTGTCTGCAGATCTGTACAACTCATTCATGAATCTCTCATAGACCTTATTTTCTTTACAAACCTGTGTTTCTGTCACATTAAAAAACCTTCTTATGCCATCTTTATCCTGTGCACGGATGGCATGCGTTATTTGCGTGGACAGAAGACACTCATATTCGTGTTGAGTGCCACAGATCACGCGGGTCAGGTTCCTGCCGAGTGAAAGCTGTGAAATGAACCTGTCATACTGGGTCGGGAGGATGTTCTGGGCTTCATTGACGATCAGGAGAAGATCAACCGGTGCTGGTTCACCCACGCTAATTGCCTCCATGGAGAGAAAGATCGTCCGGAACTTGCCGATGGAGAAATTCATACCGTCCATTTTCCAGCGAAACTGGGTCAGGGTATTTGAGTTCAAGCGGTCCCCCAGGCGCATGACTGCCACCAGTTGGTCTCCATCCGAGGTATTGATCTCCAGGATGGTTCGCTCCTGATCATTCAGCATTCGCATTAAATAGGCTGCCAGGTGTGCCAGGAGCTCATCCTTGCCGCTCTGGAAGGGGAAGTTCAAGACGATGGTCAGCCCCAGGTCCAGCCGGATGCTGTCAAGAATGCCGCGGGCTGCCTGCAGTTGATAATCATACAGATCGACCCCGCAACCTTCCGAGACAAAATTTTTAAAGGATTCAAGCACAGCATTTGAAGAGGTAGGATCTGTGTTCATGCCCACAGCTCCCAATTCGCCTGCAGGCGGGTCGATCCGTTACGAATCCTCGGAAAATCCTTGAGAAAGCTCATGTCAATCACTCCTCATTTTTCTAGTGGTTGATCCAATCGGCGTATTTGCCGGTGATATATCTCCGGCGGTCTTCGGCATCCTGGGTGCGTTTTTTGGACCCGCGCCCGTCCTTTTGCCAGCGCTTCAGGATGGCTTCGACGTATTTCAGGCTGCGGGCGTTGGACTTGACCGCCTCCAGGATGGCATCACACACCCAGGCTTCGCTGAAATCGTCAATATCGGCTCGGATCGCATCCGCCAGGATGGGGGTCAGCGCGCCAATATTGGCTTCGTAGACCGCAAAGGCGTTGGCAGCCACCTGCTCCTGCACCTCGTCCTCCAAAGTATCCGTTTCAGCATCATCGTCTGATCCTGAATCAGAGTCAATATCAGAATCAGGATCAGAAGTAGAAATAGAATTAGAAATAGAAGAAGAATTAGAATTAGAAACAGAAGAAGTAGAAGAAGAAGGAGAACGTTCCTCTTCCGTTTCATCTTCGTTCCCTTTTCTTTTCATCTTCTTTCCAACTCCTCTTCTTTGCCTGTAAGCCTGCACTCGCTCGGTGGAGGAGATGGCAGCCTGGCTTTCCTTGAAATTGGTGACGACCCAACCCTGTGGTGTTTCGTGGACGATCCCGATTTCTGACAGGGTCCGCAACGATTTGTCCAGATCAGATTCCTCGATCCGCAAAACGTACGCCATGTCAGCCACGGGTCCAAGCAGGCCATCATCGCCATGCTCGCCAGCCAGCATTGCCAGTTCCAGGGTACGCCTCCATAAATAATTGGGCATCCTGCTCATTTTTGGGTCATATAATATTTTCAGCTCAAGTTTGATCCAGTATCTTCTCATTTTTAGTTCCTTAAGGAATGTGGTGTACAGGGACGGTGAAATTTATTGTTTACCCTGGTGGATATGATAGGTGGGTGGGATGGAAGGCGTCACAGCGGGACGAGGCTGGTTCGTAACAGGCTCATCGATCATTGAGCGCCGGGTTGCCCATTCCCGCCAGACAAGCAGGTGCAGAAAATCCTTCGGAGAGCGCAGGTCTGCCCTTGCCAGGGCTTTCAGGTGCGCCCAGGTTTCTGCTTCCATCCATATGGGAATTTGAATTGACATTGAAATTCTCCCTTCCATAATTAGAACATATATTCTATAATCATTATACATGTTTTGCACAAGATGTCAATAGTTTTTTCCATATTGGTAATATATTTTTATACCACTATGGTAAAATTATTTTATGGAAAAGAAGCATACGTTGAGTGATTGGTTGACGACACACATGCAGATCAATAACCTGGGTACCAGGGAGACCGCCCGCAGGGCTGGCATATCCCACCCTCTCATTTCGGATATCCTCAATGGCGGCAAACCGAGCCTGGAGACCTGCAGCGTGCTGGCGGAGCTGTTCAACACGCCGCCCGAGGAAGTTCTGCGCATGGCGGGATTGCTGCCGCCCAAGGCAGAAAATGATGTCATCCAGGAACGCGCCGATTACCTGATGCAGCGTCTCTCCCTGGCAAAACAACAGCAAGCTGTAGAATTCCTGGAATTTTTATTGACAAAAGAGGAAAAGGGGGAGCAGCGTGACAGACCGCCTCGCCGCCATGCAGAATCTGAAGCGAATTAACCAGTTCAGGTTTTTACTCTACCTGCACTGGCTAGGCTTTATCGACCGACCGCGCTGGATACCCTTGAAGGCTACCATTGCTGCGGGAGTATTGCTGCCGTTATTGTTGTTGGTGAGATAATAAGGAAACAGGTTAAATAATTTCCAACCGAATTTTCCAGGTTTGTTGCCTATCGAATTAACGATAATTCAACCTTAGCCCAATGGGTAAAACCCCCGCTCAAACGAAAGACCCGCCTGTTATCCAGGCGGGTCTTCTTGATCCAAGAACATGGGTTATTCGTCTTCTTTATAAAACAATGGTTCGGTATTGATCAATTCATCAAATACTTTCACCACGCGCGGGTCAAATTGCTTGCCGGATTGAGCGCGGATATAAGCACGCACTTTTCCATCCGTCCAGGCATCCCGATAGCGACGCTTCGAGCGCAGAGCATCCCAGACATCCACCACTGAGAAGATGCGTGCCTCCAGCGGGATGTCCTCACCACTGATACCTTCCGGATAACCCGACCCATCCCAGCTTTCGTGGTGATAATAAGGAATATTCAAGGCTGGTCGTAAATAGGCGATGGAAGATAACAATTTCCTGGCATTGGCGGGATGCTGCCGCATCACAGCCCATTCCTCATCAGTAAGTGGACCTGGTTTAAGCAATATTTCATCCGGGATGGGCATTTTCCCAATATCATGCAGCAAGGAGCCGCGCCGGATCTGGACCAGGTCCGCTTCACTGACACCCATTGCCTGTGCCAGGCGTAAAGTTGCTTTTGTAACCCGCTGGGTATGACCTTCGGTCTCATGGTCGCGCAAGTCCAAAGCGCTTGACCAACCCATGATGGTCGTATCATATGCCAGGACCAACTCATTATTCGAACTTTTCAACTCGGAAACCAGTTGAGCATTGTCAATCGCGATGGCTGCCTGCCCGGCAAAAGCATCCAGGAAACTCATCCAGTCGGGAGTAACTTCCAAATTCGAACGATGAAATATTTCCAAAACACCCTTGAGCTGGTCTTTCGCCAACAAGGGTACACCATAATAGACCTCGAATCCTTCAGATTTGAAATAAGGTGACCGCAGAAAATCCGATTTGTGCGTGCGCATATTGTCAACATGGATGATCTGCTTATTCAACCCGGCCATACCTGCATAACTTTGCCCCAGCATCAAATGTGTACTTTGGAGGGCAGAGGTATGAAAACCGATTCCGGCTGCATAATTCAGTATCTGCGTGTTGGCATCAAATATCAGGACTGCTGAAGCATCCACACCCAGTTGGGAGCGGGTTTTCTCCAACAA
The DNA here is from genome assembly GCA_043826315.1 of Chloroflexota bacterium. Taxonomy (GTDB): domain Bacteria; phylum Chloroflexota; class Anaerolineae; order Anaerolineales; family Villigracilaceae; genus UBA12087. The sequence goes on along the minus strand of JBDRQK010000327.1, from coordinate 16,693 downwards.
GATGTTCAAAATAAAATTCAGATCAACACTGGAAGTGATAGCCTGGTCGATCAAGTGCAGCGCCTGCACTTGCATCAGGTTATGATTGGTTTCTTCAAACAAACGCGTGTTATCAAGCGCGGTTGCGGCGCGTTCTGCCAGCAATTGGCTGGCACTTATCTCCTCATTGGAGGGTTGAAAGGGGCTATCCTGGCTGAAAGCCAGAAATCCGATCGTTTTGCCTTCAATGATCATCGGATAAGCGAAGAAAGAATTGATCTTAGCATCCATCAACACTTTCCGAAGTATCGGGGCGTCCCTATCAATATTTGAGATGATAACAGGGTCACCCCTGGTGATCGATCGCTGGATCAAAGGTAAGGTGAGGATTCCACTGAGATCTTCAAGCGTCTCTTCAGGCCAACCAAATTGGGCTGCCAGGCTGGCTTTTTCCATCAATTTATCCAGTACCATCACAGCACAGCTGGTTTTTTCCATTATCCTTGCTGAAGCGGTAACCAAGGTGTTCAGCATCGTTTGTTCATTACGAATTGCAGTCAGTTCTATCCCCAACCTGGTTATTTCTGTCAATCGGGAAGCACGCCTTTTTTCTGCAGCGTACAATCTGGAATTGGCAATGGAGATAGCCACCTCATCTGCGATGGTTGAGAGCAACTCCTGATCGAACGATGAATATGCGTTGGGAGTGTACATCTGAACGGAGATAACACCTAAAACCACTCCGTTATACAGGATCGGCACGCCAAGCCAGGAAGCAGGCAGATCCATCGATCCCCATACTTCTGCAGAGGGAAGATGCTCCTGTTCTTTTTCAAGATCGCGGATCAATAACGGTTTCTTTGTATTGATGACAGTGGCGGTCAAACCCGAACCCAAGGCTTGTTTATAAGCCTTCTCGCGGGCGCCTTTATCCATATTGATCTTGAATTCAAGTTCATCCCTGTTAATATCGTAAAGTGCAATGAAAAATGCATCCGAACGAATGGCTTTCATGATCTCCTGGAAAATGATCTCCAGGAGATCGTCCAGGTTGAGGGTGGAACTAAGCGCGTTGGAGATCGTGTTCAATAAGGACAGGCGTTCAGCCTGCTGACGGATCTTTTCCTGGGACCGTTTGCTTGCAATTGCCATGGCGACCTGTGTGGAGACAAATGTAAGCAGGTCAGCATGCTCCTTCTTGAAGCGCACACCTTCCTGATACGATTGTGTGACCATTGCCCCGATCGTCTTCTCCTGGCTGATCAACGGGACTCCGAGCCAGTCCACCGAGTTGGTTCCCACCAGTTCTACTTCTCCTGCCTGCAAAAGCTGTTGAAAAACCTCTGGTGAAGCAAAAAGTGTTTTTCCTGTTCTTAGAACATAACCGGTCAAACCCTTTCCGGCTTTGCCAGGTGCAGGAATTTCATCATATTGATCGCGATAATAGGGGTAGGACACCATATTATCTGTTTCATCATAAAGGGCGATAAAGAAATTCTCAACTGGCATCAAATTTCCCAGTATTTGATGGATGGCTTGATACAGATCGTCCAGGTCAGCGCTGAGTATGGCGGCTTGAGAGATGGCATAGATGGCAGATTGCAGTTTCTCTGACTGCTTACGTTCCGTGATATCAATAACAGTGCCTTCATAAAACTTAATGACACCGTCATCATCCCAGATCGCCCTGGCGTTTTCACTGACATATACCAGGGAACCATCCCTTCGAATCCACTCCCCCTCGAGATCCCGGATCTCTCCTTCCTTTTCGATCCTGTCCTTGAAGATCTGGCGGGGGGTGTTAGGCGAAAATCCTTCCCGTTCCAGGTTGCGTGTTGCCAGGTCTTCCACGGAAGAAAAACCAACAATCTGTAAAAACGCCGGGTTTGCAGACAGGATGCGACCATCCGGTGTAGTCCGGTAAATACCAACCTGGGCATTTTCGAAAAATGTCTTGAAGCGTTCTTCTTTGGATGAGATTGAATCCAAAAAAACCTGTTGTTGATTCAAAAGTGCAACCTGCCCATTTTTATTGGATCCTTCCAGATCATGAATAACCTTCTGTCGCAGCATCAATATCCCAGGTCCAATTATGAAAGAAATTAATCCATCTCAATTATTGATCAGAGAAGCAGTAAAAAACTCATCTCCTGTTGGGAATACTCCTATCCTTTAGTTATCAATACTATTCTAGCTTCTGACCTGAACAAAGTATATGGTCATTTATTACTCTTTTTTTTGTTCCTTGTTGGATGTTTTATGCTGTTTAATAGGCATTTATATGGTAATTTCTTGAATCAGCAAGTCGTTAAGGTGTGAAAAGCGAGTTTCGCTGGATTTTACACATCGAGCTTTCATCTAATAGTTGAGCAAAAATTTTGAGTGAATTATTTAATTAGTGAGTTTATTTGGAATTTCATGGAAAAAAATGGCGGCATTATTCCAGGCAAGATTCACCTGCACACTCCCGGTAATACCTTTTTAAAGCAAAAATGACCTGGCAACCCGGGATTTGGTCATGATCGAGGGTTGCCAGGTATCGATAATGGCAGATCTATTCAGTTTCTTCTTTTGAAGCGGAAGAGGGCTGGTCGAGTGCAGCCGCAATGATCTCTTCCAGACGTGACACCATGCTGGCGGGATCGGGGTGCAAACCTTCCACCAGCAAGGCACTTTCATAGATCTGATCGATGATCGTTTTTTGCAGATTGGACCCACTTTCCAGTGCGAGAAGGTTTTTCAATATGGCGTGGGCAGGGTTAAGTTCCAGGATCTTTTTGGGGATGGTGTAATTTTTCTCCAGGTATTTATACACACGCTGCAGTTCCGGGTTCATGCTCCCCTCCGGGTCCACCAGCCGGGCTACCGATTGGGTAAGACGCTTGGTGCTGCGTACATCTGTCACTTTATCACCCAGCTGGGTCTTGAAGATTTCTATTAGAGTTTCCAGGTCTTTATCCGGAAGGGGATCGCTGCTGGCAGGAAGTGTGTCGGGTTTTTCAGGCAGGTCGATTTCTTCGGAAGCTGCATTTTTCAGCTCAAAGTCTTTATATTTGTGCAGCCCCATCAGCATGAAAGAATCCATCGGTTCGGTTAATAACAAGACTTCCACCAATCGGCTGCGGAAGTAATCCAGGTGCGGGCTGCGCAGCACAGACCTGGCATCATCGCCGACAATGTAATAGATCTTCTTCTGGTCGGGTTGCATGCGCTGGATGTAATCCTCCAGGGAAGACCAATCTTCGGCGTGTGTACTGGAATGGAAGCGCAGCAAGGGCTGCAATTGTTCAGACTCGGGTGAATTGGAAGCGATACCCTGCTTAAGGAATACTCCAAATTCCTTCCAGAAGGAGATATATTTTTCAGGTTCCTTAAGCGCCATCTCTTCCAGGTCTTTTAAGACCTGCCGGGTCAATATTTTTTTCAGTTTTGCCATCATACCAGTTGCCTGAATGGTTTCACGCGAGACATTCAGAGGCAGGTCTTCCGAATCCACCACTCCCTGCACAAAACGCAGATACTCCGGTAAGAGGTCTTTCGAGTATTCATCGATAAGAATATTTTTAGAATAGAGTTTCAAACCATCTTCCTTGCGAATGGCAAGCATGCCGCGCTCAGCCTTCGCAGGAACATATAAGATGGCATAGACCTGGACCGGGGCATCGGTTGCCATCTGGATGTGAAAAAGCGGGTCTTCAAAGTCGAGGGTCATCTGGCGGTAGAAATCCTTGTATTGCTCACCGGTCACATCCTGTTTGGAGGTTCTCCAAATGGAGGTCTGCTTGTTGACCTGCTGCTTTTCCTCCCCAAGATAGATCGGAAAACCAACATAATCTGAATGCTTGCGAAGGATCTCCTTCAAACGGTATTCCTCCAGGAACTCGACTGCATCCTCTTTGAGCTTGATCTCGACCCTGGTGCCGCGTTCTTTCTTGTCGGCTGGTGTAACCTGAAAATCATCCTCACCCACAGCATACCAACTGGTGGCTTGCGCATCGGCTCTGAAAGAACGGGAGGTCACGCGAACCCACTCCGCTACCATGAAGACAGAGTAAAAGCCCACCCCGAATTGCCCGATGACATTGATCAGATCGTTCTTATTCTCGCCGGCGACTTCATTGGCTGTCTTGATAAATTCACGCGCGCCAGATTGGGCGATCGTGCCGAGATTTTCGATGATCTCGTCACGCGTCATACCAATGCCAGTGTCCGTGATCGTGATCATACGGTCATCTTTATCAATAGCAATGTGAATGCTCAATTCCACATCCGGGTCAAGCACATCGTGGTTGGTCAGCATTTCAAATCGAATTCGATTCAGTGCATCCGAAGCATTCGAGATCAACTCTCTCAGGAAGACTTCCCGATCTTTATACAGGCTGTGGATCAGGATATTCAATAATTGCTTGGTTTCTGCTTTGAAATTAAAAGATTCGGGTGCGCCTTGAGCTTTCTTCTTGGTCATACTTGCCTCCTGCTATCCGGGTTACTTTATTTACAATTTTATCATCCTAAATTAATTAATTGGATGGTCTATCCGAGCAATGCGCTGGCTATTATAAACAAGATTTTTTTGATTTTCAAGATTGATTTATCAGGATGTGATCCTTTTTGAATAGAAATTAATTTACGGAAATCTCATTTGTGAAATATTACATTAATAACCTATTTCTTGTGAACGCACCTGATAAAGAGCACATTGACAGGAACTGGCTGCCGGGTTTAGAATTAGCATAACTTAAGGAAATACGATGATAAATATCTTATTCGAAGAACCTGACCCAAACCCACTACCCTCATCCGCACCAAGCAGATGCCGGGAGTTTATGCCAGCCTGAATTTTTATCCTTCGGCCTGATATGTACCCCTGCGTCACAATGTGCAGGGGTACATTTTTTTTAGGAGATACGTATGAATAACCAGCTTCAAACAACCTGGGTTCAACCCTGTGAGGAAATCACCCCAATTTCCATGACAAGGAAAGGGGTTGCCCTGAAAAAAAGGATACAGAAAATATGGTGCCAGATCAACAAATCTGACCGGTTATCCACCACATTGAATTCCTCATTCTCAAGCAGTGATCAAATTGCCCAAAAGGGCATCAGCCGCAATATTTTGCGCTAGGAAAGAAACAGAAGACGAATTTGAAAGGAGTAATAAATGTTCACAACAATGATTTATGCTTTTATCGCGATCACCCTTTTTGGACTGTGCATGACACAGCTCGAAGCGACTGATCGAGAGTTGGAATTTCTTATCAAATATCACGATATATTCAATGACTCAACTCACTGAACCCCCCCATCAAACGAATCGTATAACCTTAAGGCTGATAGAAACCGTTGGATCCAATATCAACGGTTTTTATTTATAGAGGGGGTTCATACGTGAATGAGAAAATTTTCCGGATCTGATCTAAGTGGTTATCTAATTAAATAATTGAACTACCAGGTAGGTTGAGTTGAGCAGGGCTGACATAGCCAAAAACAACAAAAAGCTGAGCGAAACCTAACAATCAGGCGTTTCGTTAGGTTTCACCCTTTCCTGGGAAAAGCAGCCAGGACCTGCGGCGGGTACTTCGCGGGGCTGTGAATTGCCAGGAAGAGCATCTGCTTAATGCCCCTCAATCCAACTTACAAAAAATATAGATCATTTACTTTGCGAGGATAACACTAAGCTTGTGCCTACGAATAAGGTTCCAAAAGCCAAACCTTGATAGCAGTTATAATATGCTCATGAGATCCATCTTCAAAACCAATATTTTGCTGGCATTCCTGGTGATCCAGGTGGCATGTTTTCCTGCGATTTCCTCCAGCAAGACTACTTCACCCAACCCCACCTCCACCCACTTACAATTACCATCACCACCAAATTCCACCCCGACCGATGAAATCACCTCAATAACAGCTGCTCCTACGGATGACCAGTCCCTCCGGTTTGCGGTGATCGGTGATTACGGCAGTGATGATTCAGACGAGCTTGATGTTGCCCAACTGGTGGCAAGCTGGAATCCTGACCTGATCATCACGACCGGGGACAATAATTATCCGGAAGGTTCCGCTCAAACCATCGATCAAACCATCGGGCAGTATTACCATAGCTATATCCACCCTTATGACGGGTCATATGGGGAAGGCGCTGATGAAAACAATTTTTTTCCCAGCCTGGGTAACCATGATTGGATGACGGAAAATGCACAGCCTTACCTGGATTACTTCAGCCTGCCCGGTAATGAACGTTACTACCAGTTCAGTCGAGGCCCGGTAAATTTTTATGTTCTTGACAGCGATGCACAAGAACCTGATGGTGTCAACCGGAGTTCGGAACAAGCGAAGTGGCTGAGACAACAGTTGGAAATATCTTCAGGCACATGGAATGTCGTTTGCTTCCACCAGCCACCTTATTCTTCCGGAATTCACGGTTCGACAACCTGGATGCGCTGGCCTTTCCTGGAATGGGGTGCGGACCTGGTTCTTTCAGGTCACGATCACACCTATGAACGCCTGCAGGTTGATGGCCTGACTTATATTGTGAATGGTCTTGGTGGTGGATCGATCTATGATTTTCTGATCCCATTACCCGAAAGCCGGTTTAGGTACAACCAGGAGCACGGAGCCATGTTGATCGAGGCCGATAGCCAATCTCTCCTTATTCTCTTTATTAACATTCGTGGCGAAGTAATTGACAGTTTCATAATATCCAAGCCTTGAAAGGATACCTGGTACAACAATACAACGTATACAATACCTCCCCATGGAATGGAAGTAAATGGGAGATGTACGGGAATCTTCGCAAAATCGACACCTTTGAATTTAATACCCTCAGAGCAATTGCTGTATGGTATAGTTGCATTCAGTGAGTAATTTAACATACAAATAACTACTTTTCCAGGAAAGTTGGCTTACAGAATGCCATCTCATGCAAAAAAGTTACGAGGCAGGCAATATGACGATACCTAATACCCACAATCCAGGCATGCCGCTCAATATGGATTGGGTCCAGAAGGCTCGCATCAACCGCAGCGCGGTCGAGCGCAGGGCTGCGACCATCCCCACCCGGCGAGCTGTAAAAAAAGAATGGCAGGCTGCCTGGTTACTGCGCGCCATCACCTGCATGGACCTGACCACACTGGCTGGCGATGATACCCCGGGACGTGTAAGGCGTTTGTGTGCCAAAGCCAGGCATCCACTCCGCCTGGATATGCTGGAAAGGCTGGGGCTTTCAGACCAGGAATTGAGCGTGGGTGCAGTTTGCGTTTACCCCAGTCGCGTAAAAGATGCAGTTGAAGCCCTGAAAGGCAGCAGGATACCAGTCGCTTCTGTGGCTGCCGGTTTTCCAGCCGGGCAGATTCCCATGCCGCAGCGCCTGGCAGAGATCGAGCAGGCGATAGAATCCGGTGCCAGGGAGATCGATATCGTCATCACCCGCACCCACGTTCTGACAGGAGATTGGCAGGCGCTTTACGATGAGATCAGCCAGTTTCGAAAGACCTGCGGAGACTCTGCTCACATGAAAACGATCCTGGCAACCGGCGACCTGGGTACGCTAACCCAGATTTACCAGGCCAGCCTGGTGGCGATGATGGCTGGTTCTGATTTCATTAAGACTTCCACTGGTAAGGAAGATGTCAATGCCACCCTGGAATTCGGCCTGGTGATGACACGCGCCATTCGGGAATATCACGAAAACACCGGATTCAAAGTCGGTTTCAAACCTGCTGGAGGCATCAGCAAAGCCAAGCAGGCTCTTGCCTGGCAAGCCTTGATGAAAGAAGAACTCGGTGATGAATGGCTGATGCCGGATCTGTTCCGCATCGGCGCAAGCAGCTTATTGACCGACCTGGAACGCCAGCTGTATCACTTCCTGACCGGACACTATGCTGCACGCAACCACATGCCAATGGGATGACAATCTGGAGTATCAGATGAATAAACTTACTGAGATTTTTAAAAATATGGAATATGGTCCGGCACCCGAATCTGCAGATGCCGTTAACACGTGGCTGAAGGAACACGATCACCGCTTTGGATTGTTAATTAATAATCAATGGGTGCATCCCACAAAAGCTAAAACCTACACCAGCTATAATCCCGCCACTGGCGAGATACTGGCAGAAACCACGCAAGCCGGGCAGGCTGAGGTTGACCAGGCAGTTGCTGCAGCCCGCCAGGCATTCACTGGCTGGAGTAAAACCCCGGGGATAGTGCGCGCCAGGTACATGTATGCAATTGCCCGAAACATCCAGAAACACTCCCGCCTGCTGGCTGTGCTTGAATCCATGGATAATGGCAAGCCCATCCGTGAATCCCGTGATATCGATGTGCCCTTGCTGGCGCGACACTTCTATTACTACGCCGGATGGGCACAACTCATGGATACCGAGCTGCGTGATTACCAGCCCGTTGGTGTGGTCGGGCAGATCATTCCCTGGAATTTTCCCTTGCTGATGCTGGCCTGGAAAATAGCGCCTGCCATCGCAATGGGAAATACGATCGTGCTGAAACCGGCTTCCAACACACGCCTGAGTGCCCTGCTCTTCGCAGAGATCGTTGTGGAATCCGGGCTGCCTGCCGGTGTGGTAAATGTGATCACGGGCAGCAGCCAGGCAGGCTCGATGATCGTAACCCATCCGGATGTGGATAAGATCGCTTTTACAGGCTCAACGGATGTAGGACGGACTTTGCGCCACCAGACCGCCGGTTCAGGGAAAAAATTATCCCTGGAATTGGGTGGCAAATCTCCCTTTGTTGTTTTCGATGACGCCGACCTGGACGGAGCTATTGAAGGTGTGATCGATGCCATCTGGTTCAACCAGGGACAGGTATGTTGTGCCGGATCACGCCTGCTGGTCCAGGAAAATATCTCCGAAAAATTCATCCGCAAACTTAAAACCCGCATGGAACACATGCGCGTGGGTGACCCCCTCGATAAATGCATCGATATGGGTGCAATTGTGGATAAATCCCAATGGGATACGATCGACTACTGGGTCAAGATGGGCATCAGTGAAGGCGGCGATCTTTTCCAGCCGGAAATTCCTTTACCCTCCAAAGGGTTGTTCTACAAACCGACTTTGCTCTCCGATATGGAAGCATCAGCCTCCACGGTGCAGGAAGAAATCTTCGGACCGGTATTGGTTTCCCTGACTTTTCGCACACCTTCCGAAGCGGTTGCCCTGGCCAACAATACACGTTATGGTCTGGCAGCCAGTGTCTGGAGCGAGAATATCAACCTGGCATTGGATGTAGCCAGCAAGATCAAAGCCGGATCTGTCTGGGTTAATTCCACCAACCTGTTTGATGGTGCGGCTGGTTTTGGTGGCTACCGGGAGTCCGGATATGGTCGGGAAGGAGGCCGGGAAGGGTTATTTGAATATCTGCGTCCCTCCTGGCAGGCGCGACCCCGCTCTGCTTTCCAGCCCCCTGCACCGGATCAAACCATGCCCAAATGGGGAGAACATACCCCGGAGCGTCCAACCCTCACAACCCGGCCATCAGCCAATGGAAAAGATCTCCCCCATATCGATCGCACGCCAAAGATGTATATCGCCGGAAAACAGGTCCGCCCGGATGGAAATTACACGCATGCCATCCAGGATGCGAAGGGGAACCTGATCGGACAGGTGGGGGATGGAAATCGGAAGGATATCCGCGATGCTGTGGAAGCAGCACACGCGGCCCACACTGCAAAACCGGGTTGGGCCATGCGCCACGGTTACAACCGTTCTCAAATATTGTATTTCCTGGCAGAAAATCTGGACGCCCGCAACCTGGAATTTGTAAATCGGATCATCAGCATGACGGGTTGCACCAGGAACGCGGCCCAGACCGAAGTGGATGCAGCTATACAGCGTCTATTCACCTATGCTGCCTGGGCAGATAAATATGGCGGCAGTGTCCAGGAAACCACCTTGCGCGGTATCACCGTTGCGGTAAATGAACCTGTCGGCGTGATCGGGATCGCCTGCCCGGATGAATTTCCCTTACTTGGTTTTGTCTCTTTAATGGCTCCGGCTATTGCACGCGGCAATACAGTTGTGATCCTGCCCAGTCAAAAATATCCCTTGAGCGCAACTGATTTATACCAGGTGCTGGATACTTCCGATGTCCCGCCAGGGGTCGTCAACATTATCACTGGAGACCGGGATCACCTGGTTAAAACTCTGGTGCAGCATGAAGATGTGGATTCAGTCTGGTACTTTGGCGGAGCAGAAGGCAGCTTCCATGTGGAATATGAATCGGCTGCAAACATGAAGCGAACCTGGGTAGGTTATGGATTGCAGCGCAACTGGCTTGAGCGTGAGCAGGGTGAAGGACATGAATTCCTGCATGAAGCCACCCAGGTAAAGAATATCTGGGTACCAACCGGAGAATAAATAGTTCTTATGAGACCTTAACTCTATAAATATTCAATGATCGAGCCTTTTCACAAATTCGAAGAGGCTGCCAAAAAACCATCTTGAAGATCAAGATGGTTTTAATTTCGGATGAAAACTGGTTTTTCGCGGTTGGTCAGGTTGATGACAACCGCCTGGCTGGCTTGAACAAGGTCCTGCGGTGTGATCAGGATCTCTTCACCCCATCGACCTGTTCCCACCCCGAGGACGGTCTCATCCAGCAGGGATGCTTCCAAAAAACTTCTGAACCCCAACGGCTGCCAATGAAAGGGCGGGATCGAACCGATCGCATATCCGCATGTTTTAATTACAAGTCCTGGAGAAGCCAGGTGGATATTTCGTGATCCCAGGGCTTTTTTCAGATGTCCGGAGATTGCATTCTGGTCTCCTCCCAGCATCACCAACACACATTCCCCTGTATCCAATTCAAAGATCAAGGTTTTTACCATTTGATGTTCACGGAAACCAAGCACCCGGGCAACACAAGCCGCGCCTTTTTGTGTGGAAACAGGGAATGAGCGCTTATCATAAGGAATTCCCAATTCATCCAGGAATTGATGGGCTGGGAGAAAGACCAATTGATTTTTTTACCTTTATTGTAGAGATGGGAGATCTGTTAAGTTGTTGGATGGATCTTTTACAACCTGTTTTTGGTATGGAATTAATAATAAAAATCCGATGGCGATGACAGCCTCGCCTGACTGAACCCCAAAGGATTGTAAATTCCCAAAAAAAGGCACAGCCGGAAAAGTTTGCGTACCCATCCCAAAAACATCCGCCATTCCTGAAAAAACTGCGATCACATACCCCATACTGACCAAACGTAAACCGATATCTGCTGCGATCGTGCGAGGAGAGTTCCTCCAAAAAGCCACCAGGCTTAAATACCCGCCAAAACAAATCAAAGCCAACCCAAACAGGAATACCGCGATCTGTATGAAACCAACCACGGCACTCCGATCCCACCCAAACAAGGCAGGTCGGGCACCAACCAGGAAGATAAATAAACCTGCCAGGGTCACAAGCAATCCAAATTGGATTTGACGGGTAATTTTATGAGGTAATACAAGTTTTGGCCTGATCTGAGTATTGCTTTCATCTGTGATCATGAGGGTAAATTCTCCTTAAGGAATCTCTGCCAGTTTTTTCCCATGATAGCCTCAACGTCAGAATTTGAATAGCCGCGTGAGGTCAGGATCGTTTCCAATTTCTGAAGATCGGCGATTGTGTCAACATCTGCCGGAGCACATTCCAAACCAAAGCCCCCATCAAAATCTGTGCCAATGCCTGCATGTTGTGCATCCCCGGCCAGTTGGCAAATATGATCAATTTGAGCTGCAAACAAGGATTCAAGTGTCAGTCCAACCCGACTTTCAGATGGAACCCAGTTATTCTTTAAAAACGGAAGGACTGGCATTAAACCAATAATGCCATCGCGTGCGATCGTTTTTCTGATGACATCATCTGATAACATCCGGTTGCCCGAATAATTTTCCAATAGCGAAGCTGCATTGGCATGGCTGAAAATGATCTTACCCGGATACTCATCCAGAGCTTGCCGGGCAGCCAATTCGTCCATGTGGCTGATATCCAAGGTCATCCCGATTTCAGCCATTCCTGCCAACAAGTCTCGACCATCCTCTGTGAGTGGTCCGGGCTCATGCGTTCCTCCGCAAAAACGGGTTCCAGTCCAGGCAGGACCGATGATCCGTACCCCATCCGCCCACCACTCTTCCAATTCAGATGGTTTACGGACACACTCTGCGCCTTCCATCAATACCAGCATCCCTACAGGATGCTCTTGCTGATCTGCAGCCCAATGGGTCAAAACCTCATCCAGATCTTTTGTATTTAAGACCAGGCGAAATTTATCCGAATGCTTATCTGCCAGCCTGTGATACACATCCAATTGTGAACGATAGCATCGATAAGCCTCATCATAATCTTTGTAAGCCTGGGAATCCCAATCACCCATTTTTTTTCGTTGGGGAATGGCAAACAAGGTTGTAAATATCACAGCCACCCGGCCGCGTTGATAGTCTTCCCAACCCAACAATGTATTGCCATTATGGGCTACATTTTGCCCGTCTGCTTCGATCCTGCGGGTTTCAGCTGCAGAACGAGTGTAGTCGCGTTCGAGCGCCAGGATGTTCCAGGCAAGGTCTTCGTGTGAATCAATGATAATTGGCATCGTTTCTCTAATAAGAGAGCGCACCTGATTGGGTGCGCTCTGGGAAATATCAGGCTTGTTCTTCAGCCCCGTCCTCGGGCTCGATTTCGAGTACTGCCTTCGGTTTGGCTGCCTTCTTCACTTTTTCTGAAGTTTCTGGTTTAACAACCGCTTCAACTTCAGTTTTTGGTTTGGCTGCCTTTTTCACTTTTACTGGTATCTCTGATTCATCTTTCGCTTCAACTTCACTTGCAATTTCTGTCTCAGCCCCAAGCTCAACTTTTGCTTTTGGTTTGGCTTTAGCCTTTGTTTTGGGTTTTGTTTCGATTTCTGCTTCAGGTTCAGGAGTGGTTTCATCTTCGGATTCCAGGACGTCATCCAGGCTCATATCCAACTCAAAGGCTGCCAGGTCCTGGTCTTTAAAGGCTCCGGAATCCACTTTGCGCAGGCTCAGACCGATCCGGCGTTGATCCGAGTCGATGCGGATGATACGAAGGGTCAGGATTTCGCCTTCTTTCAAGCGTTCTTTTGGATGTTCGATGCGGGTTTCGCTGATCTCGGAAATATGGATAAGACCTTCCACATCACTTTCCAGCCGTGCAAAGGCTCCAAACTTGGTAAGTCGCGTGATCTCACCTTCCACCAACTGCCCGACTTCATATTGTTCGATCCGTTTTGACCAGGGGTCTTCGGACAAGGCTCGCAAAGAAAGACCGATACGCTTCTTGTCCCGATCGATGCTAATGATCTTGACGGTAACTTCCTGCCCAACTTCGAGAACCTCGCTGGAGTGTTGCACCCGTTCCCAGGATAATTCAGATAAATGCACCAGGCCGTCTGCGCCATTGATGTTAACAAATGCGCCAAAGTCTGCCAGACTGGTGACGCGTCCTGTACGAATTTCACCTTCCTGTAATTCGTCGATCACCCGTTCTTTCAAGGATTGGCGGGTTTCTGTGTTGGCTGCTCTCTCGGAAAGGATCAGCCGGCGGCGTGAACGATCAACCTCGATCACGCGAACAGTAATAGGTTCGCGCATCATCTTTGACCAGCGCTGCTCCGGAGTATCCCCAGTTGCTGTCATACGGCGGGTCATACTGATCTGGGATGAAGGTACGAAACCCCTCAAACCATGAACAGGCACGATCAATCCGCCTTTGTTGAAGCCATCGATCTCACCTTCGAAAACGTCGTCCGTGTCCAACATTTTTTCAACAATTTCCCAGCCCAATTGTTCCTGGGCGCGGGTGAAGGAAAGAACTACATTTCCGTTTGAATCTTCAGGGGAGACAACATAAACCGAAATTTCATCACCTATTTCGAAAGCTTCCCTATCAGAAGTAGCGATTTGTTCCAATTCACGACCACTGATAACACCTTCCGATTTTGCACCAACACTCACAAGGATCTGGTTTGAACCGAGGCTGGCTATAACGCCAGTCCGAATTTCACCGGCCTGGGGGAAATCCAAAGCCAAACCTTCCTGCTGCAATAAGGTTTCCATATTGATTGTACCGCTGTTGCTGTTGTCGACCTGAGGGTTGCTCTCGGGCAAATCCCCCTGCCCAATTTGAGCATTGTTTTCTTCCATAATATGATTGACTCCGACTTTAAAATTTATCATAGAATTATAAGGGTTAATCCTTTACTTGGCAACCCTTTCAGTTATATTAGAATTTGATTAATTTCGAAATACAAGCCCCATATTCTCTTAAATCTATTTAAAATATACCAAATTTACCCATCTTTGCTTAAAGCGCGTTATAATGCCCCCGGAGAATCCATGCCAACAATTTACCCATTTACAGCAATTGTAGGACAGGAACGCATGCGGCGGGCTTTGATCTTGAATGCCGTTGATCCACGCATCGGGGGAGTCTTGATCCGCGGCGAACGCGGCACTGCCAAATCAACTGCAGCCCGGGGTCTGGCAGCACTGCTTCCAAGTGTTCGCGTTGTTAAAGATTGCCGCTTCGGCTGCGATCCAGATCAACCCATCACCTGGTGCACCGAATGTCGCGAGCGCTCCTGTAGTGACCAGCCATTACCCGTTACCACCCGCCTGACATCATTCGTAAACCTGCCGGTGTCTGCCACCGAGGACCGGGTTGTCGGGACTCTGGATATTGAACAAGCCATTCAAAAAGGTGAAAGACATTTTGAACCTGGCGTTTTGGCAGCAGCCAATCGAGGCTTATTGTACATCGACGAGGTCAATCTTCTCGATGACCATGTCGTTGATCTCCTGCTTGATTCTGCTGCCATGGGTATGAATATCGTGGAGCGGGAAGGTATCTCTTTTACGCACCCTTCCCGTTTCATACTTGTAGGTACGATGAATCCGGAAGAGGGCGATCTGCGTCCCCAGCTATTGGATCGGTTTGCACTTTCAGTTGAGATCACCGGAATTCGTGATGCCCGTGACCGTGTCCTCATCATGGAACGCAACCTGGGTTATGAATCTGATCCGGACGAGTTCAGGAAGAGTTGGCAGGAATCTGAAGATCAATTAACTCAAAAGATCAGCATTGCCCGAGAGCTGGTAGGTAAAGTCACTTACAAACAGCGCGATCTGCTGTCCATCGCGGCTTTGACTTCATCCTTGAATGTTGATGGTCATCGTGCTGACCTGGTGATCCTTAAAGCCGCCCGAGCCCATGCCGCTTTTGAAGGCCGAACATCCATTACAGACCGTGACATCGCCCTGGCTGCAGAGTTGACCCTGCCGCACCGCATTAAGCGCGGACCCTTCCATCAATCGGAAATTACTCCTGATCAGCTCCAGGAACGCATCGAGCAGTTACAAGGTTCTACGGAACAGGGTGAAGCCTCAGAAGACGAGGCTGTTGAATCAGATTCCGAAACTCAAAAAAAAAAGTAATCTCTGAAACTGCCGAACAGGAAACCTCTGATCAACCCGTTCCGGAACCTGGAGGGCAGGCAGTTTTTGATAAACATGATGCACACTGGTGGGATGGCGGTCAGAAGGTGAAAATTGGCGAAACATTTGAGCCAAGAAAACTGAATACACCCCTCGATAAACTGACCCGCAGGCATTCCGGAAGGCGTTCACAGACCCACACCAAGCGCAAGCGTGGACGCTACATACAGTCTCGCCCTGCCAATGGAAAAACAGATGACCTTGCCTTTGATGCCACATTGCGCGCGGCAGCTCCATTTCAAAACCGGCGATTTGAACAGCGCAAACGGGTTGCCTTTGCAATCCAGCCGATGGATTTCCAGAGAAAAGTCCGCGTTAAGAAAGTATCCAATCTCATTCTATTCCTGGTGGATGCCTCCTGGTCCATGGCGGTCGCAGAGCGCATGGCAGCCACGAAAGGCGCCATCCTGTCGCTGCTGACGGATGCCTACCAGCGCCGTGACAGGGTCGGATTGATCGTGTTTCAGAAAGATCGAGCCACGCTGATCCTGCCTCCCACTGCTTCTGTCCAGATGGCACAACGCGCCCTGGTGGATATTCCGGTCGGTGGAAAGACCCCTCTTTCCGCAGGATTGCTGATGGCTTATGATGTATTACGTCATGAAGAAACCCTTCACCCGGACGTGGAGCCGCTTCTGATGGTGCTTACAGATGGCGCCGGCAATGTTTCCATCGGTGCGCTGCCTCCACAGGAAGAGGCCTACCAGATATCCGAACAGATCGCTGATCATAATTACCGCAGTGTGGTGATCAATATGGAACATGCCTCCTTCGACCAGGGCTTGGCACAAGCCTTAGCAGATCATCTCACAGCCCCCTGTTATTCTTTGACCGAATTAAAAGCCGAAAATCTTTACCACACCGTCAAACAGGAAATGAACGAAACCAGGAAGCAATCGTAAACCTATGAGTTATCGTATTGGAATCTTTGGCGGCACATTCGACCCGCCTCATATCGGACACCTGATCCTGGCTGGTGAGGCACAAGGAGCCTTGCACCTTGATCGCCTACTGTGGCTTCTGACCCCCGATCCGCCACATAAAAGTGGCCAGTCACTGGCTGGCCTGGAGCATCGCCAGGTCATGCTGGAATTGTGCCTGGCCAATAATCCGAATTTCGAGTTGTCGCGTTTGGATATCGAGCGCCCGGGACCGCATTATGCCGTGGATACCATGAATATCCTGGCAGCTCAGTATCCTACAGCAG
>JBDRQK010000326.1:0-2310 GCA_043826315.1 Chloroflexota bacterium | reverse complement strand
CTGAAAACTACAACCAAGGAAAGCTTCAATTAGTGAGCAGGGGAAATAAAAGTTTGAAAATATCAAAATAAATATAAAGAATATTGATAAAATAATTGACAAATATAATTTATTGCATATAATAATTGTATTAATTAATCCATGCATATTGAATGGATGATTTTAAGCGAACCTTGAGGATGTAAATGGAAAAAACCAGTAAAGCTCCACTATTGACCAGGACTTTGATCGTTTTGTTATTCAGCATGATTCTGGCAAATATCGGTGGCCAGATGTATGGACCGCTACTGCCTTTGTACGTACAGGACCTGGGTGCTGATATTAATCAGATAGGGATCTTTTTTGCGCTGTCCATGATCGCGCCGCTCCTGTTCCAAATTATGGGTGGCTGGATCTCGGATGCCATTGGTCGTGTTCAAGCAATAGCTATCGGCAGTCTGGCTGGTTTGGCTGGCTACATCGTATTCACTATCGCTCCCTCGTGGTGGTGGCTGCTGCTGGCGATTACAGGGGTTTCGATGGCAAGCTCTTTCGTGGGACCCAGTTTTAATGCTTTTGTGGCGGAAGAATCGTCCGAGGCGACGCGCGGCAAGGTATTCAGCATTGTTCAAGGCACTTTCATGGTGGTGGGTGTGATCGGCGCTCCGCTGGGAGGTTTCCTGGCAGATACTTACGGTTTTCGCCTGATGTTTGGGGTCGGGGCTGTCCTGTATGCCATCGCTACTGTAGTGCGCATTTTGGTGGCACGAAAAGCAAAAAGAGAGTTGACAACCCAGGCTACAAAACCCAGTTTTGGTCACTTGAAAACTACCCTGCTATCTGTCATCGGATTATTGACCGCCGGAGGAGTAGTGACCTGGATCTTCATCTCAGATGGTGTGGGAGATATCACCTTTAATATGGTCGGGCAACTCTTCCCGTTATATTTGAACAATATTATTGGCATCAGCATGACCCAATTGGGTACTCTGGGTGCGATAGCATCCGTTGCGACCATGATATTTATCTATTTTGGTGGCATATTGTCTGATAAATTTGGTGAAAGGGTGGGGATCGTACTGGGAAATATTTTTATGGGCGCCGCCATTTTTATTATGCTCAATGTAACAGCCTATGTTTATTTCATAACCGCCTGGATCTTGTTGGGTATTGGCCAGGCATTGGTTGGACCAGCTTATAATTCGCTGATCTCCAAGGCAGTACCCGAAAAAATGCGGGGAACTGCTTTTGGTTTCTTTTCCAGCAGTATCGGTATTCTATCCCTGCCGATGCCGTATGTTGGAACGCTTCTGTGGCAAAATTTCGGACCCAAAGTGCCGTTCTATGTACCCCTGGCAACCATGATGATGATGCTGCCTGTCATCTGGTTCAAGTTCCGCCTGCCAAAGACGGAAAAACCCAACCCACCGGATGCACTTGTTCCCGCTGAATCTGCAACCCCGAATAATTGATCACCCAGGTCAGGGTGAATGGGTGTTGTAATAAACCACCCTTTTTGTTTGTTTTTAGCTTGCCGAGCGCTTATTTTTCTACGGCTCGAGGTTGAGGTCAATGGTTTCAGTTCAATTATCTGAACTTGATATTGGCTTATAATTGTACCTATGTCTGCCATTACACAGTCTTTTTTGAGTGAGAATCCCCAATTACGTCCACTCAACATCATGCGCGATCTGCCACACGTGGCAGACTTGGTGGAGACTTGTTTTTCCGGCACGATGGATGCTGATGGGCAGCGCTTTATCCAGCAAATGCGCCGGGCCGGGAAGGATAACCGCTTCTTGCATTGGGCTGCCAATGCGGTTGAAAGTACCTCCATGCCGCTTTCCGGGTATGTCTGGGAAGAATCCGGGTCATTGGTAGGTAATGTAAGTCTGATACCTTATCGGTTCAAGGGACGCAAGATCTACCTGATCGCCAATGTGGCTGTGCACCCGGATCAGCGCCGCAGGGGTATTGCCCGGCAATTGACAGAGATAGCCCTGGAACATACCAGGAAACGCAAGGCGGATTCCACCTGGTTGCAGGTTCGGGATGACAACCCGGGTGCCATTCAACTTTACAAAGGATTGGGTTTTAAGGAACAAGCCAGGCGGACAAAATGGCATGCTGCTCCAGACAAGAACCTGCCGGATGGATTTCGTGAATTTGAGATCAAGAAGCGATCAGCAAGTCAGTGGTCCTTGCAAAAGGAATGGGTGCAGAGGCTTTATCCGGATAATTTGTCCTGGTATCAACCCATCCCCTGGATCAGATTCCGTCCAGGATTGCTGCCTGCTGTTTACCGCTTTTTTATTGAATCAGAGACACGCA
>JBDRQK010000325.1:0-5245 GCA_043826315.1 Chloroflexota bacterium | reverse complement strand
GAATCCTTAATGACTGACTGTGTCCTATGCAATTATTCTCATAGACTCTGGACAATCTGAGATATTCAATGCTTTCTAAAAGGAGAATGACATGAAACACTACCCAGTAAACCCAATTGTGTGGTTCGTAGCTCTTGTATTGCTGATCGGTTTAGCCTGTAGAATACCTACAATTAGCATACCTACAATTACTATTCCTACAATTACGATACCTACAATTCAACCAATCGATCCTCCTGACCAGCCCCCAGTCGATCTACCTCCCGCGCCAGATGGAATGGTTGCCATCCCGGCTGGTAGTTTCCAGATGGGTTGTGTTCCTAACGAGTATTATGATTGTCCACCACGTGAGTTGCCCCTGCACACTGTTTATCTGGATGGTTACTACATTGATATCTACGAAGTCACCAACATCCAGTATGCACAGTGCGTGGGCGCGGGAGTCTGTGAACCTCCTGTGTCACACTTCTATGAACAGAAGCTCGTTTACAACGATAACCATTACGGTGATCCGCAGTATACCAACTACCCGGTGGTCCTTATCTCCTGGTTCGATGCGAATAATTATTGTACTTGGGTAGGAAAGAGCCTGCCAAGTGAAGCCCAGTGGGAAAAGGCAGCCCGCGGGATCAATGACACGCGCACTTGGCCCTGGGGAAACACTATTCCCGATTGCTCATTTCTAAATTATTTTGATGAGGGAGGATACTGTGGCACAAACCTGAATGGGGTTTCTACGGCGGCAGTTGGCAGTTATCCGAAAGGTGCCAGCCCTTACGGAGTTATGGATATGGCAGGCAATGTTGACGAATTGACGTTAGATGAAGCGCACGAAGGATATAATGACTATTTACCTGACGCTTGGCCTGCTAATCCCATAAAGGGAAACGGGGTTGATGATGCTTATAAATGGGCTCGAGGGGGTAGCTGGGGTATGCAGGCGGTGTTCGCGAGTGTGTCCAACCGTCATGCTGTGGGTATCAGTAGCAAAGACAAATTAACTGGATTTCGGTGTGTCAGTAACCCGTAACAAATTATCCATCAGTACAACAAAGTGGTTTTATTAACCATGAACGTGTAGACACTTGATAAGGCAAAACACCGCCCAACAACGGCTGCACCTGACCGCTTTCGGCGCGGGGAGCGGTAGCCATCCGGCAGTAAAAGTGATTTTACGCCGTCTTGCTTCGCCAAAACCGGCGGCAGGTGAGCCAACTTGTTGGGCGGCTGCGGCTTCCCATTGCTGATGGTTGACAATCGTAGAAAAGGAGATGATTTTGAAGAATCGAACCCTGGGAATTGGTATCGCGATCATAATGATAATTCTGGCAGCGCTGGCCTGCGAATACGAGTAAACTAGTCAACCATTTTATGATCCAGCATATGAACTTGTTACAAAGGTGGCTCTTACGTGTGAAGCCGAATACCACAGTACGCCACCTTCGACCACCGGTGAGAAAGAAAGTCAGAACCAGGCAGGTACGCTCGTTCTGCCGACAGCAACCCTGGCCGCCACATCTGAAGACGTAGTGGAACAGTTCTTCTCGGTCTGGAGCGTCGTGTCTGCTTATAACACAGCCACTGCGCCCACCGTGTTCACGACCACGAATTCCTGGTTCGTCAAGGAGATATTGACCTATCACTGGAATGACGGAAAGGGAAAAGAGCCGGGAACGATCGGCTTACAGGCTGCGGATGGCACTCTGTATAGGTTGTGGCAGACGATCACCAGGGAGGGCAGCGGTGTGGTGCTGGTGGCTTGGGTGGTCAAACCCAATTTCATCCTGCCTCCTGGTACGTATACCGTGCTCTATTCGGACCCGGCCTCCTGGTCGCAGAATGAAGAAACGGGCAGCGCAGGCATGACCAGGGGATATAGCGTCTGGAAGGGCAACCCATGATACGGCGCGCGCCCGCTACCACAAAAGCGCTCACAAGACACCCACCGATTATATTCAGTATCAAGCGACCCCTGGGAGTTGTCCATAATATCCAACCCGTACATATGGTGGTTGTATGTCCATCCCACCAGCACATGTGGGGGTCAGTACGTCCACTTAATCCTTATTTTCCATACTGTGTTGCTCTGGTTGCAGCCGGTTGCAGCAGGTATGAAGCAAGGAAGGCAAGTCCAGGTCCAGATCAGGGTTGGTAAGTTGCGAGGAATCCACTTTGGATTTATTAATTTCATATCCCTTCCGATTTAGAAAAACCACACAACAGTATTTTGTATCTATTTATTTGCCAATTTATCCCTGAAGGGAGCATCTACAGATACTAATCTAAATCCACAGGATTCATTATTTCTCCAGACTTTAATTTCTAAATATTTACTCATCATAATACCCTTTTGATATCTCCTCGGAGTGGGGGATATGGGTTTTATTGCATGAACTTTGAATTGATATTGTTTGACCTGGTTTAATAAATATTTCACAAGGCAACCAGATTTCTATTATAGTTCTGATAATATTAATGCATAGAATTGTCGATGGTGGATTCGGATTTGTCTGGTATTTACTAAGTTTATATTAGCTTCAAAAAAACTCAATGTAGATCTTGATTTGCCTCTGGTAATCTGTTTCCAGGTTATTAGTTGTATCAGTTTTCTTCGATAGTGATCCTTTGCTGAAATATGTCAAAGATATACCTCCAACCACGACCAAACCCATTCCTACACCTATCAACATGCTTAGCAGGCAGGAACCCCCACTGCACGGTTTTTTAGGAGAGAACTTGTGAGGAGCGGAAATGTTGGATTCAGATCCAGGAGCAGGCTGCCAGGCTCAGCGTCCAACTTCGCCAGCCCCTGGCGATTCCCGAAATGCCGCTCACCGCCAGCAGCAGGGTGACGATCACCAGCGGGTTGACCTCTCCGCCAAGTGTAAAATTATCCACGGGGGCATCCCCCACTGCGGAGACCAGTCCGATACCCTGCAGCAATTTAGCCTTGACGGGTGTGTGCTCTGCTCTTGTTGGTTCGCTCAATGTTCCATCCTTCGAAAAAAGTTCATAGCATGAAAACCCTACCTGGTGAGATTTGCATTCCTTTACGGTGTGAAGTCCATTATCCAGGGCACTCTGCCTTCGATAGTCCAGGTTTTACGCCGGATGGTCTCCCCTCCTACGGTATTTGTACAATTGAGTTCTTCTCCGATCGAGTTACAAACGGCAGTGAAATTAGCGCTGCCTTCGGCATGCTGGTTGCCGGTGAAAGTGCCGTTACCATAGTATTCAATGCTGACATTCATAAAATTGGGATAATGAGCGCTTGTCTTATATGTAAAATCGATCTCACCAGTCAGAAGATTGTGGTTACCGGTCAAAGTTCCTCCGGTATTCTAGGTGACCTGGGGGTTGATCTGGGAGGGTGAAGTCCAGGAGCAAAAGCCTTCCAGGATACCCGCTGTGATCCTCAGGTAACCGCCACCGTCATCGTAATAGCTGGAGGGCCAGCAGCCAAAGTTGGGTTTGAACCAACCTTCTCCTGCCGTCGAAATGCTGGCTTCGTCTGTCAGGAAATGCAATTCCCCACCAGGAGATTCACCTCCGCTATTGATTGACCCAGCCGTGGTCGGCGTGATACCCGGGGGTGGCGTGGCAGTTTCATTGCCTGATTCAAGCCCTGGGGGGGTTGAAAATATTAGCCTGGGAATAAGACTTTCAGGGATCAGGTTGCATGCCAGACTCGCCATGAGCAGACTGGCGACGATCAGTCTTATACGAGTAGTTCTCATCGGATGACCTCCTTGTTTGGGTTCCTGGTCGCTCGTTTCTTCCCACTCGCATCAGGCGGGGTTGGGACTGCGTGTGACTTGGATGATGGCTGAAACTCCTGATATTTGCTTGTTAAAATAATAGGGAATTTTAGCGGTATTGTCAACCTTTATTTGAAAAAACAATCCCAAATTAACCGAAAAGTGGCTCCCAGCCTGTTTTGCCCGGACAGCCACACGTTCGTTCGCATGGGAATTCCTTACTCGACGAACTTCCTGTTCTTTTAGACCACGTCGCCGTCGACCAGGATCTCGGAATCTTCCAATCCGCAGATCATGTCCCAGTGGATGATTCTCTTGTTCTTCGAGCCGGTCTCGGGGTAACCCGCGCTCAAAGCCATGTGGAAGGTACCGCCCAGAAGCAACAGCAAAGCGACTTCTCAAACGTCTCCAGTATTTGGGTTACGATGTTTCACACATTGAACAACCTGCTGATTTATCTGTTGCTGCCTGATATTTTATTTTCAGATTAGAAGATTGGTGGTATGAGTGCGGCATGAGAAAGACACCCCAGTAAATCAACCAGTTTATACCTTCAGTCCGTATCTAATAATAGAGGTTGTCATTCCTTTGACTTCCCGATTATTTTACAAAGAATGAACTATTTTTGGATATTTGTGCGATAATAAATTGTGAAGTACCTGTTAGATACTATCTCATTGTTTAGCTGATTCAATTTCAGGTTGGGAGGGTCACTAGATGAAAGGAACACTTGGTTTTTTCGGTACTGGTATTTGGCCATATCGTATCAGCGATGTAATCGGGGCACGCAATATGAGTGTTAATTTTGGAAATTCAACGGTCATGTACTTAACCCGCGATTATGTTGCGATCCTCTACTTTCCATTTATCCCATTAAGACTCTCCGCATTGGTAGATTATGGTAGCAGGCGCATTTCCCTCGATAAAAAGGGAAAAACTGTTGTTGTAGGAGCAACACAGAGTGTGTATGGAACCCGTTCAGCTATGCGTGAAGGAAAGCTGGCATGGCTGCGCAAGAGCTGGCTCCTAGCATTTGTTGTAGCTGCCATCGGGGCTTTCGCGGGATATTATTCTGGTGGTTATTTTTTGCATAGTTGGCAGCCTGGCTTGTGGACTGTTCTTGGCGGATTGCTGGGATGCTGTGTATTGAATATAATATTTCTGATCACTATACATTGATACAAACTATTATCTTGAAGTAAGGGTCTTGCAGTCCCGCTCGTTTTCTATTCCTTTTCCCTTCTTATTCAGGAACCGTTCTATCATTCTTGCCATGTCTGGCTATTTATTTATTCTCCTGGTATGGTTTCGGTGAGTACACAGTCCGTTAGCCAGGAGATATTCTCTGGACCTTAACGCAGCCCCTTTCATGTGAACTGCAATGAGAGATCGCTTGATTGTTGGGATATGGTCGGAACCAGGTCGTGTTTTTTGGTTATTGCCTGAGATTAGGTTGTGTGTAATAATATTTCATGTTGGCAGTGGTG
>JBDRQK010000324.1:0-6332 GCA_043826315.1 Chloroflexota bacterium | reverse complement strand
GACCACTGGTTTCTTGGTTGGCTCAGCGGTCGGTAGATTTAAGGGCGTGTTTGCGGGTTGAGGCGTGCCGGATGTTGGTACAGCAGGTTGGATCGTGCCGCTCATGGCCTGGGCTGTCTGCGTCGCAAAGGCGCGCAGCATTGCCATCGGGTCCTGGTTGGTGGCGTTTGCCTCCGTTGCGTCGCTGGTAGGAGCCACTGTGACCGTGGTTGCGGATCGCTCGCAGGCTGCCAGCCCCACAGAAAGGACGAGTATGAACAGGGCGTAAATGATTGTTTTCTTTGACATTCTTCCTCCTCAACCCTCTGAAACGAGGGATATTTCTCTCTATGAGATACTAGCACAACCTTTCTAAAAGGTCAAGCCAACTTTTTATCCATTAATTGGCTTTTTACTCATCAAAAATAGGGGTTGGGCAGGGTGGAACGGGTGCATGGCACACGATGGTTTGGAATGGTATTTGCCGGGATTATGCTTCTTGCCTGCTCAACTTATCACTGGCCAGCCGATTCAAACTTATACCCGCTTCAGCTGCTTCAAGCGCTAGATGGCGATGTAACTCGGGCGGTATCCGTACCATGAATTTTCCGCTAAATTTTTTGATGGAAATTGGTTCAGGTACGATTTCACCACTCGTTTCCAGGTCTGCAATAGCCTGGGCCACCACCAGGCGAATTCCTTTAAGAGCTTCTTCAGGTGAGGGTTCCAGCCAGCTCAGGCTGGGAAACTCGGCACACAGCCCAACATACTCGTTATCTTCCTCGGACCAGGTTACACGATAGGTATAGCGGTCATTCTGTAACATCACTCTGCGCCTCCAGGCGTTCGATCGCCTTTAACACTTGCCTCACTTGATATGCTTTTGCCATTCCGTGGTCATCCTGGATATTGATGCGGGGATCTCCTTGCCAGGGCGTTTGATAGATTCGATGACTGCTGCTTTGATGTCGGGCTTCTCCAAAAGTGGAATCGCAAACTTTGCAAAGGTCTGAAAAATGGATCCCTTTAGGATTGCGACGCATTTTCGAAATTATCTCTTCAACCTTTGTCATGTGGTTATGATACCACTAATGATACTATTGTCAAGTTAATAAACAATGTGGCAAGGTTGGGTTGAGCGGATGCCACCTCCTCTTTGCTTCTCGATACATAAGCGAAACCCAACACAAGCAAGGTTTATTATCCATTAATTGGTTTTTTACTCATAGAAAGTAGGTGATTGGGAACCCTCAACCCCCTCCATCCGCGCGAGTCCTCTTCTTTATGAGAGAAATTCATTCTCCGGCACTGATCTGGCTGGCGGAATTGGAGCAGCCCACGCAAGCGGTTATCGTTTCGGATCCGCGCGTGAGTGTTCCCATGTATTGATGGATACCAGCGTGAGCGACCCATCCTTCCAAATTAAAAGCCAGGGTGCCATCAGCTGGGATCCACTCACCGTTATACTTGCGGGCGATGTGAATGTGCGTCCCGTTTGCCACGGCGCCTCTACCTTCACAGGAAGGGTGTCCAAGTTTATCCCCGGCATGGACATGGGTTCCCGCCGCTGCACGGTCATTGCTGGCCACGTGCAGATAAAAAATATTCCACCCAGTTCTTTCATCTCCATCGCCATCCAGGTCCAGGAGGAGTATCCCGATCTCGGACCGTGCAATCACGCCATCTGCCACTGCAATCACCCAATAGTCAGATGGCTGGCATCCTACCAGGTGAGGCGGAGGCGCAAAATCAACTGCTGCAAATGGTTCAAGAGTCCCCCAGGCTGAATGGGGTCCACCGGTTAAACTCCAGCTTTCACCTGCCTGGAAAGGGAGAAGGAGATCAGGCTGTCTTAAATTTTCCGGAATAAGGGGTTCATTAATTTCCCACGGATTCCCGAACAAGTTCATAAATGTAGCTGCAACACCATCCGGTCCGGTTGCAGCTGCATAATCACTCAGGGGACTAGCTATAAAATAGGTTTGTAAAGCCACGCTGGCCGCGTTTTGCCAGGGATAAGGGATCTCCAGCGTGCTATCCGGTTTTTCAAAGGAGATTGTCTGGCCACTTCTCCAGCTATAATAGCCATTGTTAAGCATATTTGCTACCCAGACCAATTGCAGATATAGACCTTCATGTTGTTTATCCGCGTAGCCAAGCGTGTAAACAGATGTGGGAGGTTGTGGATTGCTCAATGCCTGCGTCTGGTACTCCAGTACAGCCAGCAGCAATTGCGGGTTGATGCTGAAGTTCAGTGCGACAAGATCGACGATTTCAGCTCCAGAACGGGTCTGCCCACCCGCATAAAAACGGAAATCCTTTAACCATCCTGGATATTGTGCGACAAATTCACTGGTTTTGAAATTAATAGCCAGGGGACCATTAACATAATATTCGTCAGGAATAATTTTGTACGGGCTGCCCCAACCTGGCAGATCAATGAAGGGGATCTTCAGCGCTGATCCTGGTCGCAGGGTGGTCGCATCCAATGGCATCCCGGGGTTGGCTGCCCACAGTTCTGTTTCAATTGTATTGAAATGGGCAGCAACGGCTGGCAGTGTATCACCTGTTTGAGCCAGATAATCCAGGTACTGACCAGGGATATTCTCAGATGTGGGGATATTCGCAGAGGTGGGGCTAAGCGCGCTTGATGTGACTTGATAAGGGATTCTCGTAGGGAAGTTAATGGGTACAGCCTTGTTGTTGATCAGTTCCAGCAGCGAACACGAAACCACGAACAACGCCAAAATGGAAATCAGAATTACTCTTTTTTTCCTGGATACAAAACTTATATCATGCCTGTTATTCAGCTGTTGCCCCGGGGGTTATTGGTTGCCTTTTTTCAATCGAATCTAGAAAAGGGGTTCATATTGCCTTATAGATTAGAAAACCCGTTTATTAGTCCTATAAAAAAACACAAACCTAAAAAGATGATTAAAGTCGAGATAATAATAATTATTACAGTCTTATTTTCAAAATACAATCTGGCAATAGCGTTCGGAGGTTTTACATTACTTCTAGCTAACCTATTATTGGAAATGGATAATTGATATTCTTTTATCCATTCTTCAAGGATATCACGGTCAATTAGAATACAACCATTTGAATCTGCAAGTGCTTTTGCACCTGGGGAGAAGTAATTATTCGTAATAACCATTGCTTTGTCGCAATCATAATAATCTATTCCAGCGACAGCATCACTTACTGCACGGCGTGAAACTTTAGTATCATAGCGTTTAACTTGGATAGAAAATACTTCGCCATTTCTTGATGCGACAAGGTCCACTCCAAGATCACCACTTACCGGCGTTCCGGTCACTTTATAACCTTTATGAGTTAACAGGATTTTTAGATATTCCTCGAAGTCGATACCGCTCATTATGTCAATCTGATGATTCATGACTTGCTTATGTCGCTTTTTATTTAACCCAAAAGCATCCATAAATGCGCCTATAACAATCAATAAAGCTAAAAGAATTGGGACCTCCAAAAAAATTATAATTGCAATAATTGCTATGATAAGAAATTCCATTAACTTAAATTTCCTTGATTACAATAATTCTCATGCTGCTTGTTTCCAGTCATGCTTTAAAAAGGGGTTCATAGCTCCAGTTTGCCTGGCTATTCAAGGACTCCCATAAGGCTGTTATCCTGCATCGCCAGAATCATGGTTTATTCCTTCGGACGCTTGAAGTATAAAATATGTGCCCTTCCTTCATCCAAGGGTCCTGTTCCAACCATTTCCCAACCTTGTTCTCCAAGTTCAGCTATGTTTTTAGCAACTAAATTCATTTCATCACCTTTAATATCGGTTTTATCCCATCCAGTTTTTGTAAACCTCCAGATCGCAGGGTAATTCAGAGATAAATTTCTGCCACTATGTAGAATACCTGTTATTGCACAATACTCCCATTTTTGCATTTTATCCTCCTGTTTTCTATGTCTGTAATGCCATCTTAATGGACATACCTTAGCCCTTGATACTTCCTGCGGAAGTAGAAACCATCTGATGCAGCAAAAGGTTCCCATCCTTCTTCCAGCAATATCATAACCAAAGTATCAAGAGTTTTACCTGAATAATGAGAATAATTCTCTTAAAGTAAAGTTTCTCTCCATTGATTATGTGAGTAATTCTTTGGAGTCCAATATGAAACTTTGTCTGCACCAGAAATTATATCAACGAGTTCCCACTGATCTGCCATCTTAATCCTCTTTTAATTAATCTATATATATAAACAGAAATCTCAAAGAATTAAGGCATCATTTTGTTCTACTCATCCTTTCTTCGTCAGCAAAAACATATAAGACGCTTGAGAGAGCCTGGGGAGCTATGAATACTAATCTAGTTACTTCGCCTGATAGGGCTTTTTGTTTATTGATGAAAGAGTTGGCTAGACTTACGCACTCGTTGTATGTGTCAATGTCAGCTGAGTTGGACAATGCATCCAACCATTCACCTAAAGCATTTCCCGCAGGTTGATACTCTATCTGCTCACTATCTTCAGTGACAACAAGGATCTTGCCAAGATTATAGGTTGATTGCCCTTGAATGTTGTCTATATCAACAATGATGTATGATGCCTCTGGAAGGTTTAATTTTACACGTAAGGTTTCAATTTCATTCACATCCATGTCTGATGGCTGGGCTGGAATATCAACACGGACAACAGTTCCGCTGGAATTTAAATAGTACCGTCCAAACCCACCCACAGGCTGTACGATAATAACTGGGGTTTGTGTCGGAATTTGTGTTGGAGTTGGCATCGCTACTTTGGTCTGAGCTATTGCAGTTTGGATAGCTGATTCAGAGGGGCTGCAAGCAACAAGCATAAGAACTATTGTAATCATTAGAATTTGTTTCATGATTCCTCCTTTGGTCTATCTATGCCTGTCTGAAGTATTCCTTCAAGCTCTCTTCAAGTACATACATGCCTATGGCACGAAACCTGCCCCAGATTCACTCACCCACTCATCGTATGTTATTTGTTTTTTGTTGAGCTTTACCAAAGTGTCGTAATAGGTCAGTGAAGAATATTTATAGTCTCCATCTGCTGAGTATGTGTTCAATAATATAGAAAAATGTGCTGGGTTCCCTGTAACGAAATTCATAGCTTTTCCCTCATCGGTACCTCCAAATACTATAGCCAAGAGTTCTATGACTTCAAAGGAAGCGTTTGGTTGTCTATCTCTGGAAGCCCATTTAACTCTTAGCTCAATTTCCAAAGAATCTTTCCCTGGTCTAATTGTAGTAACAGAATCTATATCAGGGGCACTTTCTAACATATTCCCTATGTCAAAAAGTATCGTATCGTAAGTTTTTTGGTACTGTGGCAAAGCAGTATTTATTGGTTTTTTTGGCATTGCCGTGAGAGTAGCAAAAATTGATGATTGTGTACTTGTTGGTTGTATTTTATTAGCAACCATCGTTCCGGAAACAATTTGTTCAACTGTTTGCTGCATTTCAATCTCTGATATTTGAATTGTAGCTTCAGATGGGCTGCACGCAACAAGTAAGATCAGAACCACTAATATAGGTGGTTTAAAGTATGTTCTTTTCATTTTATCTCTCCTTTATTCAGTCTCCTACCTTCTGCCTGTTTGAAGTATTCCTTCAGGCTTTCTTCTGAGCCGTACCACTTCCTGGCCATCTTCCTGGCCTTGAGCATACCTTCTCGCATGAGCTTCCAGATAGTCCAATCCTGAATATGAAAGTTCTCAGCCAACTTTTACCAACAAATATAGTATACAATAAATCGAGTATTTCAAATGTATTCGAATGGAAATTTCCCTGCGGACATGAGGATGCCTAATATCAACGAGTCACATCCCTCAGTCGATGCCCCTCATCCCTCAATTTCCTTTGACAATCCGGCCCTCAAAGGCTAAAATGGTAATAGCCCTTCGAATGCTGGGTTTAAATGCATTTAATGATAAGAGGATCAGGAGCAGGTTTGAGCAAGTGGGCAGGTAAATACGTCATCGGTCTCACCGGCAACATCGCCACGGGCAAGAGCGTGGTCAGGAAGATGCTCGAGCATCTGGGTGCCTATGGCATCGATGCGGACGCGCTCGCTCACCGTGTCATCGCCAAGGGCGCGCCCGGGTACATGCCCGTATTAAGCACCTTTGGCACCTGGGTACTCAATGAAAGGTCCGAGATCGACCGCCGGAAATTGGGGCGCCTGGTTTTCAGCGATCCGGATGCCCTGGCCCAACTGGAAAAGATCATCCACCCGTTTGTCAGCCAGGCCATCGACCTGATCGTGAGCCGTGCCCGCCAGCGCACCATCGTCATCGAAGCCATCAAATTGCTGGAGACCGACCTGGCGGAGGCCTGTGACACCCTCTGGATC
>JBDRQK010000323.1:0-6600 GCA_043826315.1 Chloroflexota bacterium | reverse complement strand
TGCCAGGAATGAGCATATGCGACAGTCCAGCCTTCTGGGCTCGTATAACTACTTCATCCCGGTCGTTATCAAATTTATTAAAGTCCAAATGGCAATGTGTATCGACGAATTCCAAAGACATTTCAAGTCCATTATAATCTTTTCTGAAGTATAAATTAATAATAAAACAAACAGTTGCTAAAAACCAACATCTGTTGGGGTTTAAATATTGTCAATTTTAAAATGCCAAGAATTAAAATCGCAAATCTTCAGCTATTTTATCCCGGCAATTTTGAGACCATCTTGCAGAATTGCCTGAACTTTATCAGCATGCATCGTCTCACAATATACGCGCATGATTGGCTCGGTGCCACTGAAGCGAATCAGCATCCACCCACCATCTTCCATAATAAACTGGAAACCATCCACTGTAATAAGATTTGTTACCTTTAGTCCACCAATAGTGACTGGTTTGGATGCTAAAATCAGTTCTTCGCGTGACTTGCGATCACCTTTGAAAGTTGTGTCGATACGGTCGTAATAATGAGGACCTCCCACTTTGTTAAAGAGCATTTTTAAAAGGCTGGATGGTTTTTTCCCTGTCTTTACCATGAAATCGAGAAAATAAAGGCCAGCTAGTATGCCATCACGTTCGGGAACATTCCCTCTGAAAGCGTAACCACCACTCTCTTCTCCTCCGATCAAGGCATCGACTTCAAGCATCTTGGGAGCAACATATTTAAACCCAACAGCTGTTTCATACACAGGTACATTATAGATTTTACCTAACTTGTTCAACATAGTTGTTGTTGATAATGTTTTGACAATAGGTCCGCGTAAGCTACGAATTTCGAGAAGGTAATAAGCTAGCAAGCCATATGCTTGTAACTGATTGATGAAGATCCCATTCTCATCGCCCAATCCAACCCTGTCTGCATCCCCGTCCAGAATTAGTAAGACATCTGCCTGATTATCAAGGGTAGCTTGTAATCCAACATCGATATTTGGTGGGATTGGTTCAGGACGCTTCATCTCAGGAAAGGAAGGATTGCGGGTATTATGGATTTCGATAACCTGGGTTTTTCCTCCCTCTAGCAGATGCTTGAACCATCCTGCACCATTACCCCACATTGCATCCACCATTACATTTAAACCTGCAGCCTTGATAGGTTCGAGATCAATTAATTTCTTTAGATGAAGTATATAATCCGGTGCGGCATCAAATTTTGTTATCAGACCCGCTTTTTCAGCTTCTGCAAATGGCATTACTTTGACACCGGAGATATCATCGGGAATCAAATTTTCGATTTTCTTTAGTCCTTCAGGAGCGATTGCGCCTCCATTTTCATCGCGCACTTTAAATCCATTATCCGTTGGGGGGTTATGCGATGCTGTAATATTTATTGCACCGGCAGCTTTGCGAGCTACAACTGCATGCGATATAACTGGAGTGGGAGTAGGTCCATTGGTAAGAAGAACATAAAAACCATTCGCAGCCAGAACTTCAGCAGTTGTGGCTGCAAAATTCTCGGATGCAAAGCGTTTATCATGGCCGACAATAACCTTGGAGCCTTTAATATCAAGAGAAAAAAGGTAGGATGCGAAACCTTGAGCACACCTGCGGACGTTATTGAAGGTATAATCTTCAGCGATCATACCGCGCCAACCATCTGTACCAAAATTAATTTTAAAATCCATATTGTTCTCCAATGAGTTTCCCAAATAGGGCAGATCTTAATTTACTAAACTTGAAGAATGAATTCGAATACGGTGCATCCACCAGCTTTCCAATATGAAATATTTTAAGAAGATTTTCATACGCAAAATATTATAACAGAGGTAATCATTGCATTGAAATTTAGGAAAATTATCTCGATACTTAATATCCAGAAGTCATCGTGTAACCTGTTGAAAGACCATCCCACCCAGATGATCAAGGGCGCGCTCAATAGTGTAAGACCAATTGGCAGCATTCAACCTGATAAAATTATAGAATTGGTTTGTGGGTGAAAAAATATAGCCCGGAGTGATTGTTATGCCTCCTTTTAGAGCTTCTTTGTATAACTCGAGCGAATCAATTCCTTCAGGTAATTGGACCCACAGAATGAACCCGCCTGAAGGACGTGTGACACGAGTTTCTGCTGGGAAGTATCGCATTACCGCCTGGGACATCAATGTGACATTACTTGCATAGGATCGCCGTAATCTCCGCAGGTGATGATCATATTTTCCACTCTCCATGAATCTTGAAACTGCCATTTGGGACAGAGTTGGGGTTGCGATACTGTTCGTAAATTTCAACCACTCAATTTCATTTTTATATCTTCCAGGGAGAACCCACCCAACCCTCAGAGCAGGGCTGATATCTTTGGAAAATGAAGAACACATTAAAACCAGACCTTTTTTATCGAAAGCCTTTGTCACGACAGGTCTTTGATCTGCGAAATGAATTTCTCCAGAAATATCATTGTCTATCAATGGAATATCATGTCGTGCAAGAAGTTCAACCAATTCCTTTTTCTTGTCAAGTGGCATGCACCCACCCATTGGATTACTGAAGTTTGAACTAACCATAACTGCACGGATTGGATTGTGTTCAATGGCAAATTGGAGAGCGTCCAATCCTATCCCTGTTCTTGGATCTGTGGGGATCTCAAGAGCACGCAATCCATGTACTTCCAGGCTTTGTAAAGTTCCAAAATACATGGGAGCTTCAACTGCAACAATATCTCCAGGACGACATATTGCATAAAGGCATAAATCAATCGCTTCTGTGCAACCGGATGTGATTAGAATATCATTAATGGAAAGGTGGCAGCCACTGTGAATTGCACGTTTGGCTATCTGTATTCGAAGTGATTCCAATCCGAGTGGTAAACAATATTGATGCATCTCTCTATCACCTTGTCGGCTTAATTCAAGGAAGATCTTGTTAAGTTGCTCGATCGGCATCAGGTCAAGGTTAGGTAAAGCTGCACCAAGTTGTGCCAGGTTTGGGTTTTGTGTATCCCTGAGGATCATCATGATCAGATCATGAAGACTCACTTGACTTGGATCTTTGCTTGGAGAGGATATCTCTGGTTCTGGTAATTTTATGTCTTCATTTATGCTGACATAATAACCGGATTGAGGGTGAGATTCGATCAGGCCTTGTTCTTCCAATAACTGATATGCCTGCAGAATTGTTGTAACACTGACTCCGTTTTTCTTACTCATCTGACGCACCGATGGAATTCGTTCGCCCGAGCGAAAAGTTCCATTGGTGATCGATTCTCGCATATTATTGGCGATTTCTTCATAAAGGTAGACTTTTCTCGATGAGTCCAGATTTTTCGTTGGCATTTGTTCTCCTGTTTGTGAGAATAAGCACAGTTCTTGGAAATTTATAGTATACAGTTGATGTAATTATAAACTGTTATGGTTACAATTGGATAAATGTGCATCTGTACCACCTCCTTGTTTATTGAGATACTACTATCACCATACAACTATGGTTGAAGGAGAATATTAATGAATATTAAATCAAGAACAAGTAGCATCGAAAGACAACATCTGGATAAGAATGATATCTTAAGGATTAAGAAAACAAAATCTGGTATGGCTCTCTCATGTGAAAA
Source organism: Chloroflexota bacterium (assembly GCA_043826315.1). Taxonomy (GTDB): domain Bacteria; phylum Chloroflexota; class Anaerolineae; order Anaerolineales; family Villigracilaceae; genus UBA12087. The sequence goes on along the minus strand of JBDRQK010000323.1, from coordinate 3,004 downwards.
AGGAATCCTATGGGTAACCCAATCAGGAGATTTCCGGGATTATTTGCTGACTCAGGGTCAGAATATGGTTGTAAAGAAACATGGCAGAGTCTTGATTGAAGCTTTGCGGGACGTTGAATTCAAAATAGAGTCTCAGGATAAAGCCAGACTGAATTAAATACTTGAAATATTTCCTCCTCCCCTCTATAACGGCGCACTTTGGTTTTCCATGGTGCGCCGTTTATTTTATTTAGTTTTCTAAATGGTTTTACCCCTTAAATAGGTTCTCCAAAAATGAGAATTTTATGAGATCTTCTGGCGTGCTATAATCTTAAAATCTTATAAATCAGGTGAAAATATGGAAGAAACCATTTATCTCGATTATGCTGCCACTACACCAGTGGATGAACGTGTTTTGAAGTTTATGTTGCCATTCTTAAACCAAACATTTGGGAATCCCTCCTCAATACATTTATTCGGACAAAGGGCTGAAAATGCAATTGAAGTTGCCCGCGAAACAGTGGCAGGTGTGTTAAAGTGCCGACCGGATGAAATAATCTTTACTTCCTGTGGTTCAGAATCGGATAACCTGGCTTTGCGTGGAGTTTGTTTTGCCATGCGCGAAAAGATGAATAAAAACCAGATCCTTACCAGTTTGGCTGAACACCATGCTGTAAGTCGGACTGCTGGACAAATGGCAGAATTGTTTGGATTTGATGTTGAGTGGTTGGGGGTGGATGAGTTCGGTATGGTGTCTCCGCAAACAATTACCCGGGGGATTAATAATAAAACTGCCTTGGTATCCGTTATGCTGGCGAATAATGAAATTGGAACGATCAATCCGATCAGTGAGATTTCAGAGATCTGCCATAAGCAAGGGGTATTTTTACATACAGATGCTGTCCAAGCAGCAGCTTATCTTCCTCTGGATGTGGATGTTCTGGGGGTGGATCTTTTATCTCTGGGTGGGCATAAATTCTATGGACCTAAAGGTATTGGAGTCCTTTATGTTCGAAAAGGTACCCCGATATTTCCTATTCAAACCGGAGGCAGTCAGGAATTTGGATTACGTGCAGGAACCCAAAACGTTCCTTATATTGTTGGGTTTGCTGAGGCTTTAAGGCTGACCGAACTGGAACGTGAAAAGAGGACAAATCATGTAAAACCCATGCAAGATCGGATCATTGGAAGTGTTCTTGAGAACATTCCTGATACGAAATTGACTGGCCACCTTGAGCATCGCTTGCCCAATCATTGTTCTTTTGCCTTTAAAGGGGTGGATGGCAATTTATTATTAACTTTATTGGATTCAGCAGGTTTCGCCTGTTCATCCGGCTCAGCTTGTAAAACCGGGAATCCGGAGCCATCTGAAGTAATGAATCTCCTACAATTACCTTCTGAATGGGGTTTGGGTTCTTTACGGATTACTCTCGGGGAAGCTACTACAATTGATGAAGTGGAAAAATTCCTTGCCAATTTACCCATGTTAGTTTCGAAAGCACGAAATCTGAAATGACCAAAGTAGTTGTTGCCATGTCAGGTGGGGTGGATTCATCTGTGGCTGCAGTCATTCTCAAGCAGCAAGGCTATGATGTTGTTGGCATGATGTTGAGATTATGGTCAGAGCCAGGCAAGGAAGATTCAAATCGGTGCTGTACTCCAGATGCTGTTGCTCTTGCCAGGCGTGTGGCAGCCCGATTGGATATACCTTTTTATGTTGTGGATGCTAAAGAAATATTTCACTCGACGGTGGTTAATTATTTCCTGGAGGAATATCTTCAGGGGGCCACACCCAATCCATGTTTAATTTGTAATCGAACAATCCGGTGGAAGTTTTTATTGGAGCATGCCCTGGCTATGGGAGCTGACTATATGGCAACCGGTCATTACGTTCGATTGCGGTCGAAGCTGGAACAAAAATCGGACCGGGAGGCTGAAGAAAAAATTCAATTATTACGAGCCATTGATCGTAGCAAAGATCAATCTTATGTTCTTCATGTCCTAAATCAAGAACAACTGGGGAGAGCCTTGTTTCCAGTGGGAGATTTCCCAAAAGACAAGATCCGTAAGATGGCAGAGGACGAGGGATTGCCAACTGCTTCCAGGCCGGATAGCCAGGATCTTTGTTTCCTGGCAGGTGAAGATTACCGTAAATTTATCAAACGAAATGCGCCAGAAAGCTTGAAACCAGGGGATATTGTCAAACGGGATGGAAGAATATTGGGTCAACACCAAGGTTTGAGCTTCTACACGATTGGTCAACGCAAGGGATTGGGGTTGGCATTCGCACAACCGCATTATGTTCTTGCCAAACAGATTGAAACGAACAGACTTATAGTAGGTTTGGAAGATGAGTTGGGGCAGAATGAACTGACTGTAGAAAATGTTCATTGGATTGCTGGAAAACCACCCGATAGTATTTGTCGGGTTGAAGTCAAGATTCGCTATTCAGCCAGGGAAGCCTGGGCCGAAATAAGTCAGCTGGAAGGTGGCAACATTCGAGTCAAGTTCGATCAACCACAACGGGATATCGCAGTCGGGCAATCAGCAGTATTCTTCGATGGAGATGTGGTGCTTGGAGGAGGAAGGATTGTAGCAAATGATTGCGTATAGATATTTTATCCTGATAACTAATAGACCAGGGGAATCGGTGAAAATATAGGAAAGGAAAGTGAGATTTGCAATCTCTCTTATTCAAATAGAATTATTTCTAATGATTTACCAATTGTGTATCTAAGGAGCTGACCATGAACTTGCCAATTCTTTTGTTGGGATTCGTAATATCCACTTTGTATGGAGCATTATTCCATTTCTGGAAAGGGGGGAGTATCTTCCGCATGGTTCTTCTCCTAATCCTATCATGGATAGGATTCTGGGTTGGTCATATCGTTGGTGGTTTATTAAATATCTCGTTTTGGACTGTTGGGATATTAAATGCTGGGATGGCAACAGTTGGAAGCGCAGTTTTTCTATTTGTGGGGTATTGGTTAAGTCTTATCAATGTAGAGCGAAAATAGAATCCGGT
>JBDRQK010000322.1:0-11013 GCA_043826315.1 Chloroflexota bacterium | reverse complement strand
TTAAACAAAACCAATCTTCTGCGAAGCCTGGATGGAATGTTGGCGGCTTTATATGCTTTGCGGGATGATGTTGAAAATGATCAAACCAGACAACTTGAATTAAAATTGGAGAGCGCCAGGGATGGACGCATGAAGTGGTGGAATGAGCGTCAGAGATTGGATGCTCAAGGAAAAGAACTCCAAGCTGCCGAAATGCCCAAAGCAGGTGATTTTTGGAAACAACAAATGGGCTTTTTATCCAGATTATCCGGATCCCAATATTCCAAACCAGAAAAGAAAGACTGACCAGATCTGATCCCAATGGGTTTTTATTGTTATATCCTTGAATGTGCAGATGGCACCTATTACACTGGTTGGAGCACTGATCCGGTGCGGCGAACCAGAACACACAATTCTGGTCGGGGAGCCCGTTACACCCGTGCTCACCTGCCAGTTCGCCTGGTTTATGTGGAATCCCTACCTGACCGCTCTGCAGCCATGAAAAGGGAAATTGTTATCAAGAATATGGGCAGAGAGGCGAAACAACGCTTGATAGAGAAATACCTAATTGATTTACCCACAGGTTGAAAACCAATAATAACTAATTGGAGACAGTTTTGCTAAAAGCACTCATCTTTGATTTTGACGGTTTGATCCTGGATACCGAAACACCTGATCTACAAGCCTGGCAGGAAATTTACACTCATTATGGTCAGGAATTATCCTTGCAGACTTGGGGACAGATCGTGGGTGGAGCCGGGAATTCAGATTTTGAGCCAGCCAGCAACCTGGAAAACATCCTGGGTTATCCAATCGATAAGAAATCCATCAACCAAATGGCACGCCAGTTGAGCGACGATGCCATTCTATTACAGCCAGTTCTGCCCGGAGCCAGAAACCTGCTCAAAGCTGCCAGGAACAAACCTTATCGATTGGCCATCGCTTCAAGCTCTCCCCATGACTGGGTGGACAATCATCTCAAACGCCTGGGTTTATTCGATTATTTTGAAGCCATCCTGTGCGGTGATGATGTGGTTCACACCAAACCCGACCCTGCCTTGTACCTGGCTGCATTGCAAGCTTTGAATGTGCAAGCCAGCGAGGCAATCGTTTTTGAAGACTCGCCCAATGGTATCCAGGCTGCCAACTCTGCCGGGATCTTCAGCATAGCTGTTCCCATTCCGCTGACCGCCCAATTGGGGGTGGATCATGCCCGGTTGGTATTCCGTTCATTGGAAGAAGTGTCACTGGATGAATTGGATAAGTTCTTCCAAGGCAATTTAGCGAAATAATAATCATCGATGAATAATGTGGGTTTTTTCATACCCAAGAATGGATCATTCAGACTGTGTTGAATAATAATTACGTTTCCCTTCAATTCTTACGTTGCACCAACTCTGATCCCTGCGGTGTATCCGTCACGGTCCAACCCAGGTCTGATATTTGTTGGCGAAGCTGATCTGAGCGCGGCCAATTTTTTCCCCGGCGAGCCTGTAACCTTTCCTCCATCAAGGCAAGCACTTCCTTGGGTGGCTTTTGTGAACCCGCCTGCCCGGAGGCAATCGAGAGCATATCCCATGCGTCCGAACGGATATTTTTATCCCCCACAAGTTTCAATTGTCCCAATTCACTGATTGGAAATACCGCCTTTGATGGGTAGATTCTAGGATCACATTCCCGTAAAAGGGTGGCTGAACTGACCCCGCTGACAGAGCATGTGCCTTCATGAAAATCTATGATCAGACCGGTATGTTCGTCCAATCCCAGAGTTGTATGGTTGTCCGGCAGATCATCACACCACTGATTGAAACGCTCCAATCCCATAAAGCAGCGACTGGTGTCCACATCCTCGCCACCATCTGTATTGTTCCAGTGAGGAATGAAAGACAGGTCTAATCCAAAATCTGCAAAAAGATCCAATCCGGGAACCGCATGGACATCTTCCCCCACTTTATATATTTCATAGACAGGAAGAGAAAATCTTCCAACAGAAATCATGGCTGCACTGGCAAATATCAAGGCTGCGCCCTGCCTGTGACGGGCACGCAGCAAATCCCAGGTCAGGCTGCCTTGCAGTTGTCTGACGGCGTAGGTGGGAGAACCCGGTCCCATGAAGATCATGTTGGCAGATAATAATTTGCTTTGGATCTCCGGTTCGTCCGGGCTGAAAGGTGTGCCTCTCTTTCGAGCCGGGATGATATCAATCGTCAGGTCATAATTCTGCAAGCGCTTTGAAAGGAACTCTCCCACTTTACCAACCACCTGGGCTGAATTCAATTCGAATCCGGCTGGAGTCTCCAGCATTGCCACCCGCAAAGGTTGGTCCAATCTTCTTGCTATGGCTTCAAAGATACGCCCTCCTGCCAGGGAAGTCTCCCCCGAACCAAGCATAGCGATCAGCCCCAAATTTACATCCATGGTTTTATCCTTTCCAAAGCCTCAAAGAAAATACTTTCAGTGATCCCTAAAAAAATTCAAACTCATCTGAAAACCTTCAGCGAGGTAATAATATCTTCAAACCATCTTAAAAGTGTCACCCTCCCGAAGGAGACCGGCGAAATCCCTGCCCCGTAGAGGGAGGGGGGGACTGTGTGAGCGGAGGCGAATGGTTTCTACTTATGTAACGTGAGACTCTCACTTTTACGGTTAATAGGCGCAAGTGTCGGTAGCGATTAACGTTCCAACAGAGTGACAAGACTTTTTTAGATGAGTTCAAAAAACAGGAAGACCCTTGCGATCCTGATTCTTATTAACCATCACCCATCCAATTCATAGCTCAGAGGAAGACTCACCCGGTTCTCTGGGTCGCTCCCCATAATACTGGTAATAATTCACTTCAATCTGACCATTGAACAGCTTGCGCACCCGGTCGGGTTGGGAACGTTTAAAGTAGGAGGGAAATAGCTTATCTGCTGTCAGGATATAAACAGACCATCCTGTTTTCTTTTTAAAGGTCTTGTTCAGGGAGATATAGATATCGTTCATCTGCTTGAATTCGCCGACTTTTATTCCATAGGGTGGATTGGAGATGAGAATGCCATACTGTTTGTCGATCCACAGGTCATGGACATCTTTCTGCTCAAAAAAAATATCATTCCCCACTCCGGCTTTGCGGGCATTAACCCGGGCTGCATCCACACTGATCGGGTCAATATCATAGCCAAAAAGCTGCAAATCACTATTCTTATCAACGGATTCGTAAGCTTTCAGACGGGCAACACGCCAGGCTTTGGATGGGATGCCCGGCCATTCTTCGGATGCGAAGGCTCGATTTAATCCAGGAGCAATATTTTTACCCAGCATGGCGGCTTCGATCAAAATGGTGCCGGAACCGCACATCGGATCGATCAGGAGCCTGTCTTTTTCCCAAAAGCTGAGCTGGACCAGGGCTGAAGCCAGGGTTTCTTTTAGAGCGGCAGACCCGGTCCGGGTGCGGTATCCCCTCCGGGTTAGACCCGGGCCGGAGGTGTCGATTGTGAGAGTGGCGACGTCCTTAAGCAGGGCTACCTGGATGATGAATTCGGCGCCTGTCTCTTCGAACCACTCCTGGTGATAGGCCGTTTTAAGCCTTTCCACCACCGCTTTCTTGACAATCGATTGGCAGGCACTGATGCTGCCCAAGGTTGATTTTACAGACTTGCCATTTACTGTAAATTTTCCATCCGGTGTTATCCAGGATTCCCAGGGAAGTGCTTTGGTTTGCTCAAACAATTCGTCAAAAGTGGCAGCCTGAAATTCTCCCATCTTTAATAGCACACGATCTGCACAGCGCAACCACAGGTTCGGGGTCGGGATCTCCTCCGGAGTGGCGGTAAATTCAACCTTTCCCTCGGAGGTTTTCAGGATTTCGAAACCCAGGGCAAGCAATTCCCGTTTAACTACAGCCTCCAATCCAAATGTGGAGGTGGCGATCAAAGTAAGTTTATCCATTGCCTGCAATTGTAACCTTGATTTTGGAGGAAAAAATTAATACATCAGATTCTTTATTGTGAAAGAAATTTTGGTTTAATACTATAAACTGATGAAGTCCAACTTCCAATAAATCAGTATACTAGGTGATGTATTGGATGATCCAAGGATAAATAATTGATTAGTAGGTTGTACCAAGTGGTTTTTCCCCTACTGACTTTTTTATCCTCATTTTCTGTTATTCTTACCAACAAGAATTTGATACAGGATTTTAGCTTCATAATCTATTCAAAATTACATTCCTTCTTTTTACATCTCAAGAGTGGATTGCTATTTTTATGAGCGGAAGAATTTTGATATCAAAACATCGGTTTTCTATCCAAAGACAAAAAAACCTTTTTCTTAAAATGTTTAAATAATTAGCCTTAAGCAGGAACTAACCCTTTAATCTACCGATTAAAGGGTTAGTCAGTTGGCAAATATTAACCGCTGATTTGTTTGATGTCAATCGCTTACCAACAAGCTTTTCTCGCAGGTTTTTGAGGAACATTGATGGTTTTATGAGGCAGTTAAATGTCCTATAAGTTCGCCACCTTGTATTCCTCGATTTTTCAAGTACAGGTTTGACTACCTGCAAACGTGATCGAAGGGCAATACCTATGGACAACCGTATTCATCCACTACACTTCCCAAAGGCGTGTTGGAGCACATATCTTCATCATCGGGGACCCCATCACCATCCGAGTCAGGTCTTAACTCGGCACCAATAGCTCCAACTGCATCTATATCGGCTCCATAATAACCTTCAGTTCCAATTTCTGAAGGGTCTTGAGGCGTGTAGGGGTTGGGATCGGAAATCCTCACATAGATAAACCTATCATTGGGATTGACTTTACCGTTAATATCCAAGCCAGTTGGCTGCCCGCTAACAATGCCCAAGTCAATCCAAACTAATCCGTCCTTGCTGATTTCTACTTTAAATGGTTCAACAGCCGGTCCAAACTCAAAAACATACAGGTCGAGGCCTTCGACATCAATAAGGTAGTTGTCTGTAAATTTGAGGATGATACTCCCACCCATTCCCAATGTGACATCCCCTCCGGCGCCTATAATGGATGGGCCTGTCTCTCCATCGGGAGGACCAATAGCAGCGGATCCATCGCTTTCTCCAGATTGGCTTCCTGGATTAAAACTTACTACCTGATCAGCAAATGACTTGGCTCCCAAACGGAATTCCACACCATTAAAGTTTGGCACTGACATTGGAGAATCCGAATTACAAGGGTTTGTTGTATCTACAGAAAAACCCGCTGCTGCCAGGCTCTGACCCCAATTCCCGGTGGGTCCTGGGTCAACTGCTGGAGATGTATAAGTGGTGGTCTGACCACCTGCGAGAGTAACTATTTCCAGGGGTCGGAAGTAGTACGCGCCTAATGCATTGTAAGTCCAATCAGTGTTTTCCTCGGAGAGATGATATACCTCCATCAACGAATAGTTACCCGCTGGTAATTTATAGGTGAAGCTTGCGTCTCTATTTTTTAGAGCGGTGACTATCATCATCCAGTTCAGTGGAGGACGCCAATTCCAAGTTTCGGCCAGTGAATTATCGTAAATACGGTTTGGTGAACACACTCCATAGGAGACTTGAGCCAGCGAAGGCTTGCCAAAGGGTGTCTTTGTCGTCATGTGTCTGTGTGTGTTTACCACTTCGAGCGAGGTCCAATTATCGCCCGGCTCGACGGGTGGCGTATCCATCGGCTTCATCCAACACGGGTCCTTACTCCAGATGAAACCCTGGATCTCCAGTTCGTTCCAGGCTCTATTAATTGGACTAACAAACTCGATCCGTTGACCGGCTCTAAGAACTACCTGTCCCATAGGCCGGACATAGTATCTATGTTTGGGATAGTAAAAAATATCCCAATTGTTTGTCTCCCCGATGCCATACATCTCCATCAGGGAGTACTTGCCCGCCGGCAGCCACAGCTTACGGGTCGAATCCTGGTTCTTTTGAGCTGTAGCCCCGATCATCCAATCTGTCGGAGGACGCCAGTTCCAGGTATCGACTAACGAGCTATCGTAAACAAAATCCTGAACGCATACGCCATAGTAGGCACTCGCTGGTAAGGGTTTACCAAAGGGTGTGGTCGTTAGTCCATCTCTGGCTGTGTTCAAGATGTCGAACCAACCACCATTGCGCGCCCAAAAATTTACACCAGTCTCGAAGTTGTTGTAAGAGCCAAAGAATCCATAATATGAGAAATGCCCAATTTCGAGAATCACAGTGCGTGCCAGCTCGTCAACCGTTGCTGGCAGGAGCTGCCAGGTTCCCGAGAAATTATCGAAGGTGGCAGCCCCCAACACATACTCTATCGCTACATCGTCAGGTATGGGCACGGTAAGCGTCACCGGCATACCAAACGCAGTCCCTTCTGGTAATAATCGATAGACAGGACCAATTTGGCTGAATTCAGGTGAAAGCTCCATTGTCATCGAGAAATCTTCCACCATGCTGAATTCTGCTGTGCCAGGACTGCCATCCTCAGCGGGAGGTACCGCACCGTTGGGAATTTCAAGCTTTGCTCCGGTATCCGAGGTCAAAACACCAGCCTCTCCGCTTGAAATGATGATTGAGCCAGACCCTGTGACAACGAGAACTTCATCTGAAGGCGTTGGAGACATTGGAGTCGTAGAAATTGCTGGAGGCGTTGAGGTTGGTGATAGAAGACTACACGCCAGGCTCATGAATAGAATAGTACTTACACATCCACACAAAACTAAAAGCTGTCGGTGTTTCATTATTTCCTCCTCATGAAACAATTATGATAAAACAAGAGAATCATCTGAGAGTTTGAAGCTTAAACAGTATGCTTCACGAGAAGCACGCATCTGATGTGCAAGCGCTTGCGCAAAACACAATATTTAATCACAATACTCATAAGTAACACGATTTACATTGGCAAGATGGCTACCCAACCATCAATCACGTTAAGTAGTATACAGTATTAACTCCGAATATGTCTAATTAATCACAAATTAGACGCAAATTATTATTTGCATTCAGGTTCCAGTCTTCATTTGTAGAACAAAACCAGCCAATCACATCGTGCAAACTCTTCTACTCTTTACACCTCCACTTCAATTGAAAATTGGGTGAGCTTTCAAAGTAATGGTAAATGAAAGCTTACCTGTTCGGTTCAGTACTACGGTAAATTAAAAATATCCAAGAGAAAGTAACATCCAGCGAGAAAGTATGGACAATAGATAAGATTGTATTATCGATTGGCGAACTAATCCCCCAAATAAATATTAGCAATATTTATCTTTCCCGTTTAGCAAATCCTGACCTGATTCATGCAATCATCTTTGGAAGAAGCCTATCATCCTAATTAAATAGATCTAATTTTAAAAAGTTTATGTGAACATTATCAATTTCATTGGACAACAGGTAAATCGATCTAAGTTAGATAGCCCCCTTCAACCAATCGAAAGCAGCCTGCCCGGCTGCATGACCGGTTGAGAAACAACCTGTCAGCAGGTAGCCTCCAGTAGGGGCTTCCCAATCCAGCATTTCCCCTGCACAAAATACGCCCGGTAAATTACGCAACATCAGGTCATTGTTCAGGCTCTCAAAGCTGATGCCGCCCGCGCTGCTGATGGCTTCTTCGAGTGGACGCGGTGAATTCAGTATAATGGGCAGGCACTTGATGGCGGCTGCCAGGCGGAAGGCGTCCAAAAAAACATCTTTTGGAAGGATCTCCCACAGTAAACCCGCTTTAACTCCCTGTATCCCGATTGCTTTCTTGAGATGGGAAGAAGTGGAACTTTTACCATACGGCTGTGACAACCTGGAAACCAGCTTTTCCATTGACCAATCGGGAGCCAGATCCAGCCAGATCTCCACCCGACCCCTTATTTCGATCTCATCCCGCAGAAGGGCGGAGGCTGCATAGATCAGGCTGCCTTCCAATCCAAAGCGGGTGATGATGAATTCACCCTGCTGGTGGAAAGATTTTCCCAATGCGTCTAAGCAGGTTAACACCACAGGACGGATTGGCATTCCCTCAAAATGGGTTCGGAAATATTCACTCCAACGGACCTCAAAACCGCAATTGGAAGGTTTCAAATTACTTACCTGAACTCCCTGCTCACGCAGAAGCGGTACCCAGGCTGCATTCGAACCCAGACGCGGATAACTGCCACCCCCCAGAGCCAGCACCAAGGCATCTGCGCGTACTGCTTTATTTCCATCCGGGGTTTCGAAATGCAGCGCACCAGCCTCGTCCCAACCAAGCCACCTGTGATGAGTATGGATATTTACACCGTCCTGTGTTAATTGCCGGAGCCAGGCTCGCAATAAAGGTGAGGTTTTCATCCCTTTGGGAAAAACCCGACCGGATGAACCCACAAAGGTCTCAAAACCAAGCTGATGCACCCAATCAACCATCTCATGTGGGCCGAATTTTGATAGAAAAGGTTCCAGCTTATCACGGCGCGAACCGTAACGCCCCAAAAAAAATTCAAATGGTTCAGAATGGGTCAGGTTTAAACCACCCTTGCCTGCCACCAGGAATTTGCGGCCCGGCCAAGGCATAGCCTCATACAGATCCACACTGACGCCACCCTGTGCCAGGATCCCGGCTGCCATTAGACCAGCCGGTCCCCCGCCTATTACGGCAGCTGTCTTGCTTTTTATATCGATTTCATCACCTGGGATCTGTAATCTTATGGTTTGGTTCTAGCCTGGGCGGCAACAGCTTCAGCGGCTTTGCGGACCGCTTCCGGGTCTCCCAAGTAATAATGCCGGGTGGGTTTCAGGCTTTCATCCAATTCATATACAAGCGGAACTCCTGTGGGAATGTTAAGTTCAGTGATTTCGGAATCCGAAATATTATCCAGATACTTGACGATGGCGCGCATGCTGTTGCCGTGGGCTACCAGCAGCAGGTGTTTACCGGACAGAATGGCGGGGGCAATATCCGAGTGCCAATAAGGCAGTACTCGTCCCAGCGTGAGCTTGAGCGACTCCGTGGCTGGCAGTTGATCTTTGCTCAGGCTGGCATAGCGCGGGTCAAAGCGTGGGTGACGGGGATCATCCAATTCCAGGGCTGGTGGAGGTGTATCATAACTACGTCGCCAGATCTTTACCTGGGCTTCACCAAATTTCTCAGTCATCTCGGCTTTGTTCAACCCTTGCAGATTGCCGTAGTGTCGCTCATTCAACTGCCAGGCATTGATGACAGGTATCCATTCCAGTCCCATTTCTTCCAGGCTGATCCACAGGGTTTTGATGGCACGTTTTAATACCGAGGTGTACGCCAAGTCAAAAGAATATCCACCTTCCTTAAGCAACCTGCCAGCCTGGTGGGCTTCATCATCTCCCTGTTCCGTCAAACCTACATCTGTCCAACCGGTGAAACGGTTTTCCAAATTCCAGGTGGATTGTCCATGCCTTAATAAGACCAGTTTGTACATGAGAAAACCTCTTTAGATAATTAATAAGAAATCGCGAATGCATCTCCATTATTTTACACCAACCTCTGGATCAGAACAGACCTGAGCGTTTTCCATTATCGAAGGTTTTTTTTATTGATGAAAGGGACTCAATTACCAGGCATAATTATTTAAATGGCGAAGTCTTCACCATTCCACAGACCAACCTCGGGTGCATGTACATGAGGTGCCATGGAAACAGGCAAGGTGGACTGGTTTTCCAGGGTTGCCACCCGCTCCATTAACTGTGCCAGGGATACGCCCAGAATATCAGGCAGGGTAGAGTGGTTGAGGTCTGGAGCGTCGCTGGGTTGATGCGGTTTTGAGCGGGTTATGTTCTGACCCGGCACACCCACCACCACCGAGTTGATCGGTACGGATTTGACCACCACGGCATTAGCCCCGATGCGGCTGTCATCGCCGACATGGATGGCACCCATCACTTTTGCACCTGCACCGATCACCACGCGGTCTCCAATGGTCGGATGACGCTTGCCTTTTTCCAGGCTGGTGCCACCCAGGGTAACACCGTGATAAAGGGTTACATCCTGCCCGATCTCAGACGTCTCACCAATGACCACACCCATACCGTGGTCAATAAAGAACCCTGACCCAATTTTAGCCCCCGGGTGGATCTCGACCCCGGTCAGGCTGCGAACTACCTGGGAAAGGAAGCGCGCAATCGTCTTCAGGTCCTGGTGCCACAACCAGTGCGTTAAGCGGTGACCCCAGATGGCATGCAAACCAGGATAGCACAGCAACACTTCCAGGGTGCCACGCGCTGCCGGGTCACGCTTCTTCACAGAACGGATATCCCCCCGTACCAATTCAAACACAGCTGTCAATCCCTTGGAAGAATTCGATAAGGTTGGATTTAAAGTTTGTGTTGTCATCATGTCTCCCGGAATCAATCTCCCAGATCCTTGTACAGGACCGTGCTCAGGTAGCGCTCTCCAAATGAGGGGATGATCACCACGATCACCTTGCTGACGTTTTCAGGACGCACAGCCAGTTGCAGGGCAGCCCAGGTGGCAGCCCCGGATGAGATGCCTACCAAGAGACCTTCTTCACGAGCCATGCGGCGGGCGGTTTCGAGGGCATTGTCATTGCTGACCTGGATGATCTCGTCATAGATGGAGGTGTTCAAAACATCCGGAACAAATCCGGCGCCAATACCCATGATGACATGCGGACCTTTAGGCCCACCTGAAAGGATGGCGGATGCTTCCGGCTCGACTGCCACAACCCGGAAACCGGGTTTGTGTGCCTTGAGGGCTTCACCTGCGCCAGTGATGGTGCCACCTGTACCGACCCCCGCCACCAGGATATCTGCTTCCCCGTCGGTATCGCGCCAGATCTCTTCGCCGGTGGCAAGGCGATGAATTTCAGGGTTGGCTGGGTTGGTGAATTGCTGGGGGATGTAATATCGGTCGTCTCCGGCAGCCATTTCTGCAGCTTTACTGATGGCACCCGGCATGCCTTCAGCACCGTGGGTCAGGATCAGCTCAGCTCCATAGGCTCGCAGCAACATGCGCCGTTCCCTGCTCATGGTATCCGGCATGACCAGTGTGCAGGCATAACCACGTGCTGCACACACCATCGCCAGGGCAATACCCGTATTTCCGCTGGTGG
>JBDRQK010000321.1:0-4511 GCA_043826315.1 Chloroflexota bacterium | reverse complement strand
GCTTCCAAGGTTGAAAAAAGAACATTGATAAATTAACAACGACCATAATTATGATTAATCATTTTTAATTGTTCAAGTAGAACTTTATTATTGTAATTTTCAGGCATTCGCCATTCCCAATTTCCACCAATTCGACCAGGATAATTCATCCGCGCTGAAGAATCAAGTCTTAAAATATCCTGCATGGGAGCTATCGCATAATTCGCAACCGATGCCCAGCCCAGCCTGATCAGACTCCAAGCAATATCATTGCCATCCACACCCATATATTCTTTGGCAAATTTTCGTTCATTTTCCGGGGCAGAATTAAACCAACCAATTGATGTATCATTGTCATGGGTCCCTGTGTATACAACACACTTTGATGAAAACTGATGTGGAAGAAATACGTTATCTGGACCCGAAAATGCAAATTGGAGAATTTTCATTCCTGGAATATCAAGATGATCTCTCAATTCAACTACATCATCTGTAATAAATCCCAGATCTTCGGCAATAATTGGAAAATTGAATTCCCAATCCAAGGTATTGGATAATTGTTTAAATAAATCGATACCAGGACCTTGAACCCACTGACCGCGTTCAGCAGTTGCCTCCCCAGCTGGAACTTGCCAATACTGAACAAATCCCCTGAAATGGTCCAGACGAATTGTGTCAACTTGAGAAAGCGTATGTTTCATGCGATCAACCCACCACTGATACCCATCCACTTCATGCGCACTCCAGCGGTAAATTGGATTTCCCCACAATTGCCCAGTTGGAGAAAAATAATCCGGAGGTACTCCTGCGACTACTTTCGGTTTACCATCTGGCTCAAGCTGAAACAACCCTGGTTTTGCCCAGACATCCGAGCTATCATGAGCAACATACAGAGGAATATCACCTATTATCCTGATACCTAACTTATGAGCGTATGTTTTTAGTGCATGCCATTGCTTGAAAAATATGAATTGATAAAACTTATATCGATCGACATTATTTTGTAAATCTTTTTTAGAATTCAAAAGTGCTTTTGGATCACGAGTTCGCAACGGTTGAGGGAAGTTTGTCCATGAGCCACCACCATATGTTTCTTTTAATGCCATGAAAAGAGCATAATCATTCAACCATTGGCTATTTTCAAAGGAAAAAATATCATATTCCTGATGCATAGTGCTATTATTGGAAAAGTTTACAAAGGCTTTTTCCAGCAAGTTTAATTTCCATGGAATTATTTTCCCAAATTCAACGTGAGATTTAGGAAAGTGCATATCTTTAATAAGATCGTTGGGGTGAATCAGGTTATCCCTCAACAGAAGTTCAGGACTAATCAAATAAGGATTGCCTGCAAAAGCCGAAAAACATTGATAAGGAGAATCACCATAACCAGTAGGTCCAAGCGGTAAAATTTGCCAAAGCTTACAACCGGCCTCAATTAAAAAATCCAAGAATGAAAACGCACTCGGTCCTAAATCCCCGATACCAAATCTCCCTGGAAAACTGGAGGGATGAACGAGAATACCGGACGATCTATCAAATTTCATTTGGCTTCCTTTTCGTCTCTACTACTTCTGTTGATTTTATTATCAAGTTGGAATAGTCTGAAACTACAACATCGTTTGCAATCGTAGCTCCGGGGTGAATAATTGCTTCTGCGGGAATCTGGCTATTTTTTCCAACAAGGACAATATTCTCGGTTAATAGGGAACCAACAATAGCATTTTCAAAGACCTGAACACGTTTATCAAGTATAGCTCGTTCAATCAAAGCGCCTGAGCCGACTATTGAGTCTGTAAATAAAATCGATTGCCTAACAGTTGCTCCTGCCCGAACAATAACCCCTGGAGATAGAACACTGTTTTCGACCCTGGCGCCGGATTCCAGAATACATCCATCTGATAACATACTATCCTCGACAATTGCACCTGCCAAAATTCGTACAGGAGGACGTTCTTCCGTCCGTGTATGAATTACCCAGGAGCGATCATTTAATTTCAAGGGTGGTTCATTAGCCAATAGATCCATATGGGACTTCCAATAGGATTGAATGGTGCCTACATCAACCCAATATCCCGAGTAAGGATAAGCAAAAATTCGTTTTCCTCCTGCAACCAATTTCGGGAGAATATCTTTTCCAAAATCATGGGAGCTTTTTTCATCTTGGTGATCTTCCCATAAATATTGATCAAGGGTGTCCATATTGAACAGATAGACACCCATGTTTGCCAAGTCGGATGGCGGATCTTTGGGTTTCTCTTCAAAAGAGGTAACCCTGTAATCATTTTCCACACCAACAATTCCATATCTTGAAGCATCTTTTTGAGGGACATGGATTGTTGCCATGGTCATATCTGCTTCATGATCCCTGTGGAAAGTAATTAAAGGATCATAATCCATAGAATAAATATGATCGCCAGAAAGGATCAATATGTAATCAGGCTTGGTTTGCTTAATGAAAGCAAAGTTTTGTTGTACTGCATCGGCAGTCCCCAGATACCAATCTGCACCATAACGTGCTTTATAAGGAGTATACATACGTATGCCACCGGAAAAATCCCTGTTTAAATCCCAAGGACCGCCTGCACCGATGTGTTCAATCAATGAATGAGGGCGATATTGCATTAAAACCATAACATCATAAATATTTGAATTAACACAATTAGATAAAGCAAAATCTATGATCCGATATTTTCCAGCAAATGGCACTGCCGGCTTGGTGCGTTTGGCTGTTAGTACACTAAGACGCGATCCTTCTCCGCCAGCCATAATAACAGCCCTTGTTTTCATTAATCACCTCCGGATAAATATTTCTGAGCAATTGAACGGTAAATGGTTGAATATTTTATTGCAGATCGAGTCCATGAAAAATCCTGATCCATTCCTCTTCGCTGGAGTGATTGCCATTTGACAGGATCGGAAAAATACTTGAGTGCTCTTTTGATTGCATCTGCCTGACTTTCTGAACTCGAATCCTCAAAGACAAACCCAGTCTTCCCTTCGATAACAGTATCTTTTAATCCTCCAGTAGCATGCACCACAGGAATATTGCCATACCTCATTGCTATCATCTGGGATAACCCACAAGGTTCGTATCTTGAAGGCATCAAGAACATATCAGAACCAGCATAAATCAAATGGCTCATCGAGTTATCATATCCCAATATAACTCTAACTCTGTCAGGGTATTCCATCTGAAATTGGTTTAATTCTTTTTCGAGAGCTTTATCTCCTGAACCTAAAATAACCAATTGCCAGCGCATATTTGTTAGCATTGGTATGGCTTGAACGACCAAATCCAGTCCCTTTTGATAATCAATCCTGGTAACCATTCCAATTAAAGGAATTGCTGGGTCGGCTTCAAGACCTATTTTCTGGATTAATGAAATTTTATTGTCTTTGCGAGTTTCAAGTGTTCTTTTATCAAAATTCGAAAACAGGAATTTATCCGTGGCAGGGTCCCATTGGTTTACATCCAGTCCATTGATGATCCCAATAATCTTATTTGTATGACTCTGAAGAAAACCCTGTAAACCACTACCAAATTCCGGGGTTAATATTTCCCTGGCATAAGAGACCGAAACCGGAACAATAGCATCGGATGCCCAGAGTCCCAGCGGAAGTGCCCTATTTCTGGCCCATACAGGTAATCCCTTGTCCACTAATTCTTGAACTCCATATTTCTTATATTGATCAATGCTATCTCCACCCATATAAGGCAGGTTGTGCAACGTGATCATTCCCGCTGTTTTTGTATAAAAATTATCTTTCTTGAAAGTTCGAAGGGCATAAATAGAAAGTGCGGTATGCCAATCGTTTGCATGGACTATATGCACCTTCCAATTTAGGACACGCATCAACTCCAGTACAGCCAAAGAAAAAAAGGTATATTTCTCCTGATCATCTTCGGGATTTGGAGAATAAACATATTCTGATCTCGAAATTGGGGGTCCGTCAATAAAATATGTTGGAACCCCATTTAAGGAAGCTTCGTACGTCTGTGCTTTTATTTCACCTTCTTCAGTCGGGACCACAAAATTTAAAAATGGTTTGAGATTTTCCACTCCACTTTGAGCGATCCGATGAAGAGGCAGTACCAATCTCACATCCAATCTAAATCCACCGGTTTGCTGTGTGGACAATGATCGAAGGGCAATTGGAAGAGATCCAGCAACATCCGCCAAACCCCCAATTTTGATGAATGGAGTTGCCTCTGCGGCCAAGAATAAAATATTAATCGTTTCCAGCATAGCAGTATTTTACATCCAAAGATCTTTTTGTGTGTCTTTCATGGAAGGCTACATTGATTCCATTGGATAACCCGGGTTACAAATTCAATTCATCATCTCATTCCACGTTGGCAGAAGTACTTCCAAATGCCACAGTGTCGCCAATTCATCTCTTCGGATATGTTCCACGCAATTAAGTATCACCACTTTTAATAAATTGTTCATTGATTTTCTTGAAAAAACGCAGGTAATCTTTATAACAAACCGGTCTAAATAGAAGGAGAGTCAGTATGAAAGATTGTCTCA
>JBDRQK010000320.1:0-9586 GCA_043826315.1 Chloroflexota bacterium | reverse complement strand
TTTTAAAGGCTCGCCCGGAAGGGTGTTTTCTCTCCAGAGATGGATGGGTCTGAAGCACATGGTATGATAAATGAACCTCTATTAATATATGCGAGTAAATATTTTATGAGGTTAGAGAAGAGCCGAAGAAGAATTGACCGGAACCATGAGATCACTATTACTTGAGATGATTGAGAATTGAGGTGTGTTATGGAAAACAGTAAAGGAGATATAAGCAAGTTGTCAAACACAATTTTAGTGGTAACTCCCATCTCAAGCATTGGAAAAATAATCATTCAAAGTTTACAAGAAGTGGGGGTTAATGATATACGCTATTTTCCCAACTCCAGGTCCACAATTTCATATCTCCAGAAGAAACGCAATTGCAAGGTAGCTTTATTGGATCTTGAAATGGGTGATGATGCCGCTCTGGCATTATCCAATTCATTACAGGCGATCTGTCCAGACATCAACCTGGTATTTATTTCAAAAGACTACCTATCAGAAGATTTTGATTATGTACGTCCCTGGAAACTTCTTCAAAAGCCATACCAACTTGCAGATCTATTGGATGTCCTGGAAATTACCCCATCCGATACAGCATCATCATCGATCATAGATTTAACAACAAATTCTGTTGAATATCCAAACTGGTTGCTGGAACCTGCCCTGGCTAAGAATCTCCTTGCACAGATGTTGGCACAGACCAATGCCAAAGGGGCGCTGGTTTATCAGAATAATCAACTCTGGTCTTTTGCAGGTAAATTATCTGAGAAAAGTATTTATGATATCAATGAATATGTGATGAAGAAATGGGATAATCGATCAGAAGGTGATTTTCTTGGTTATCCAAAAGTAAATAGCGAAGATAAAACCCAGGTTCTTTATGGAACGTCCATACTGCTTGGAGTGCTCCTTGCTGTGGTATTTGATGTGAAAATTCCGGTCACCATGCTCAGAACACAGACAAAACAAATGGTTTCCAAACTTCGCCAACCTGAATTGACTTCTGGTGATCCTGTAAGGATTGGTAATACAAGTGCTGTGGAACTTCTTTCGGATCATAATGAAACTAAATCCGTGAAATCCCGACCTTCGATATTAAATAAACTTGTTGAAGAAAATATCATCAAAACTCGAAGGTCCATGGATTTGCTTGCTCCGGAAGAACGTCAGAATTCTTTGAATCCAGCCTCAATAAAGAACAATAAATTGTTATTCAATACTGGATCAAAAAATCAACCCAACCTTTCCTATACATTCCAGATCACTCCCAGGAACACGGCTTATCAAAATTATCCATTTGAAGATCAAGATTTTGTCAACTGGGTATCCGAAATCATTAGTGCGCATGGCTGGATTATTGATCAATTGGAATTAAAACCGGAATCTGTTTCGTGGACAGCTAATGTATCCCCTTTGATCTCCCTGGCTAATTATATTGATATCATCCGCCATGAATTGTCAATAAGGATCTTTGAGAAGTTTCCATCATTGCAGAAAGATTACCCAAACGGTGATTTTTGGACTCCTGGATACGATGTCAGGATCAGCAACCAGGCTACCTTAAATAAATAGCCTCTAATTTTGGATGAAATATAGGATCATCAACCCGGAAATATCAGACAAAATAACACCATACGGATTGTCTCTAGAATAAAAGGTAATTATGCCTCAGATCGATTCACAGCGGGTTAGCCAGATTTACAGAAAATTGTTTGAGATACTTTGGTTTGAACCAGAGGGTTTTCCTGCCCGTGAGGTCATCAGCCATTTGAGTAAATCGATGATGCTGACCGATCAGGAAAGGCAGAATTACAACACAGAAAATCGATACACAAGCGAAGAGCTCATGATCCGTATGGCTACCATTCCCCTGGAAAAGGTCGGCTTCCTGGTCAAGACCAGCAAAGGGAAATGGTATATCACAGAAAAAGGCCGTAATATCAGCAAGCAATATCGAAAAGCGCAAGATTTTTTTGAAGAGATCATGCGGCAATATGAAGAACTTAAAGACAAGGAAATGCAGCGGATGGAGCAGATCTACTCCATTGTTGCAAATGATTCAGAGGAGAAATCCTGGGACCAGATCCAGAAATTCCTGCTTACAATGGATGGTTCTGAATTTAAATTCCTGGTCAGCGAATTGTTAAGATCCCTTGGATTGCACCTCACTGAAAATAATATTCAAGACCAGGAGACACGTTATTTCGATTTTATCGCCCATGAAGATCCTTTTGGTTTTAAAGGCAGCCGGACGATCATCATTGTCAACCAACAAAAAAAGGTATTTACAATGGACGACTTTATCCAATTCAAATCAGTTGTGAACGAGGAAGATCAAGGAATGGTATTCTCTTTCAATGGTTTCACAAATGAAGTAATATCGGAAGTCCTTACATCCCTGACCTGCAGGAATATTCGTGTTTTCGATCTGGATAAGTTTGTTGAATTGTGGATCGAAAACTACGCTAATTTAAGATCAGAAGCCAAAATCAAGTTTCCTCTTAAAGCGGTACATTTCTTATCTTTTCAACAATGATTTAATTCATAATACCTTTTTCCTGTTGCTGAATCAGGCGATTTATTAACTGAGATAATTCATGACCGAAACCATAAGGACAATAATTAGGGAAAAATGCGCTTCTACCCAGGTTTTTTTATGAACAGGAATTATAAATCTTAAGATGGAGACAGACGACAAAATGGAGACCGGCAATGGCTGACATCACCACGCAACGTGATATCACTCCGCAACGGACTGGAGAGTTGTTACGGATCGTGTTTGAGATGCTATGGAATAAAGAGGATGGCATGCATGCCAAAGAGATCCTTGCAACCATACCCACAGTCATTCCGTTATCTGAATACGAAAGCGGCACCTACCCATCCACGCCCGAGCACCCGCGCTATGAAGTCATCATCCGCTTTGCAACATTGCCGCTGGCCAAAGCTGGTTGGTTGGTAAAAAATAAGGGACGCTGGTACATAACCGATGAAGGCCGCCAGGCTTGCAAGCGGTTTCCCAATGCGACGGCTTTTTACCAGGAAGCTGCCCGCATGTACAACGAAATGCGCCTGAAACGACCAGTGTTTTCCATTAACGTGGAGAATGCTGAGGAAAGAGCCTGGGAGCAAATGCGTCACTTTTTACTGGAAATGAACCCTTATGAATTCCAGAATTTGATCAGCGACCTGTTGCTAGCCATGGACTATCATCTGGTGTGGGTCGCACCACAGGGCAGTGATAGTGGTATTGACATTGTGGCTTATTCCGACCCGCTTGGCACGCGCAGTCCGCGCCTAAAGGTTCAGGTCAAGCACAGCGACAGGATCCTTGATATCGACGATCTGCAAACCTTCACCACTCTGATCGGTTCGAATGACATGGGACTGCTGGTTTCAACCGGAGGTTTTACGAATGAGACACGCCAGGCCGCTCTCAACCATCCCAAGCTGCGCCTGACCCTGATCGACCTGGATAGTTTCTTTGATCTATGGGTGCAGCATTACCCCAAGCTGACCTCCGAAGCCCGCCACAGATTTCCACTCAAAGCGGTCTATTACATCGCCCCGGCGGAATAAGCACCGCTCTCTCTCTAATAGGGAAGCCAGGTTTTGTGCCTGGCTTTTTTCACTCTTCCACCCGCCAATACTCTCCACTGCCACCCTGGCGCTGCATCAGGTGGTAGCCCACCAGCTCACGCCGCAATGTGGCTGTATCGGCATGAAAATTCCTGAGCATTTCATTAACCTGTTTCTCTGTGTAGTGTCGTCCAGGCTCAAAAACCAGGATGACATGGCGCAGGATGATCTCGAGCTTCTTGCGCTGAGCCGGGATCTCTTTCAGACTGCCATCCGGCATGGAGAAATCTGCGATGACTTTATGGTCGTAGGCATCCATGTCCACATCTTGAATGGCAGCGCTCAATTCAGCGGGGGAGAACAAGCGCTGAGATTTTTCCTGCAAGGCTTTTTTCTCCAACTGGTATACACTGTAATATCCCTCGGCGCGTGCACTGACCAGTCCGACGTGTTTCAGAAAAGCGAGGTGGTGGGAGACCGTAGAGGCGCGCAGGTTCAGCAGGGCAGCCAGTTGTTCCACGGTGCAGGGCTGGCGTGCCAGCAGACCGACGATCTTCAGGCGGCTGGGGTCTGACAGGGCTTTGAAGAAATCCAGGAGCTCGACTTCGGTTTCTTCAGTCACGCTGCACCTCACGCCAGTAACGCGAGCCATCCCGTTCACGACCCAGCATGCCGGTATCCACCAGGAAACGACGCAGCACCGCAGTATCGTGATGAAAGCGCATCAGCAGACCATTGACCTGCTTTTCGGTGTAGTTGGTGCCGGGCTCGAAGAAAGGCAGGACATAGCGCAGCACTGCCATCCAATGTTTAAGTTGATTGGGCAAGCGCTTTAAGGAGCCATCCGGGGCAGCCAACTTGCGGATGATCCCGCTGTCTTCCTCGCTCAAATAATCTGGTGGTTTGAAGAATTCCCGGGGGCGGTGAAGCTGCTGGACACGAAATGCTTCAAGTGCGGCTTCGTCCAATGAATACAGACCATCTTGCAGGCTCAGCACACCCGCTGAAGTCAGCATCTCCAATGGACGGCTTAATTCATCCGGGGATATTCCCAGGCTGGCACTGATATCAAGAGTGCTTTTTGGTCCCTGCACCAGCAAGCCGACAACCTGCAGCCGCCCGGTATCCGCCAGGGATTTAATAAATTCGATCATATCTTTCTTATTGCTCATTTTTTACCTTCCTGTGTGCCTTGAGATGGGCAGGGGAATTCCAAACCCATCTATTTAATTAGATGCTTATCGAATTGAAATATACACCTGTTCCAATAAAAAAGCAAGAGGGAAAAACCATGAGGGTTCAGATGGCAAGGCGGATTTCACACTTATCGCCCGCGACTGCATGGAAAGGGGGAAACCTGCCGGGTCGGAAAAAACACTAATATTTTCGAAGCAATTTTTGAGATTCAATCACATCGGTGTGATCTTCCAGGTCCAACTTGAAATAAACATCCCCATTCAGGCGGTGAGTTTCCTTAAAGCCTAAGTGTTCATAGAAATTAATGACATCCTGCCAGGTTTCAGTTGTCTCCAACACAAGCTGATGTACCCCCAATATGTGCGCTTGGCTGTACAAGGCGTGCAAAATTGCACTGGCCACACCCCGGCGGCGCATATCGGCTGCCACGGACATGCGGACGATCTCTGCCGTGGTATCCGCTTTGGGGATGAGAGCACCGGTACCGATGACCCTGTCTTGTTGTACAGCCACCATGAAAAACGCATCAGCATAAGCTGAGCCAATATCATCCAGGTCCAGGTTCCTGCGTGGATCCAGTTGACCCCAGTGCTCCGCCAGACCTGCCAGGATGAGATCCCTGGCTCCAGCCTGGAACTTCGGTTGGAAGGGTTGAATGTTGAAGGTTTTGTTTAAGACTTTCATGGCTGTGAAAATTATACTGTCAAGTTGCCATTTGCTTTGGTTAAATACTCTTACTCGCAGCTTCACAAAATTTTTCTTTATGACTTCGACAATAAATTGTGTAATAATGGGGGATAACAGTAGAGTTACTACAACCAGAGGTGATATAAAACGATGGATCATGAACTTGTTCTGAGAAATGGACGCATCCTGGACGGTTGCGGAAATCCCTGGTTCCGGGCAGACCTGGCTATCCAAAATGGTCGTATCGCTTCAATCAGCCCGGTAGGCAGCCTGCACGGCAGGAAAACTTTGGATATTCAGGAGCGCTATGTTGCGCCGGGATTCATCGACATTCACACCCATTCCGACCTTTCCATCCTGGTCAACCGCCGGGCAGAGAGCGCAGTGCGACAGGGTGTCACCACCCATGTCCTGGGGAACTGCGGCATGTCCCCTGCACCGATCAAGGATGAGCACCTGGAAGATATACGCTCTTTCTGGGGGGAGATCTCTAGCCAGCCCGAAGTGACCTGGCAGTGGCAGACCTTCACGGAATACCTGGCAGCCATCCAGCAAGGCGGTGTGTCGATCAATATCGCTTCGCTGGCGGGGCATGCCGCCCTGCGCCTGGCTGTGATGGGTTATGACGACCGCCATCCGAGTGAAAGCGAACTGGCAAAGATGAAGAACCTGCTGCAAGAAGCCATGCAGGCCGGGGCGTTCGGCTTTTCGACCGGGCTGGTTTACCCACCGGGGTGTTTTGCCGGGACGGATGAGATCATCGCGCTTAGCAAAACCGCGGCTGCTTATAATGGATTTTATGCCTCGCACATCCGCGGCGAACGTGAGACCATTTTGGATGCAGTTGCGGAAGCGATCCACATTGGGAAGCAAGCCGATCTGCCGGTGCAGATCTCGCACAATGCCCCCAAGTTCGGGGCACCCAACGATGCGCGTACCAACCTGGGGTTGGTGGATGCGGCCCGCCTGCGTGGGCAGGATGTGACCGTGGACAACGATGTCCACACTGACCTGGCCCCTGCCCTTGTGGATGCCCTGCCGCAGCGCTTCCAGGATCTGGCTGAAGATCTCATTAAAACCATGCTGCAAGATCCCGAATTCCGCAGACAGGTTAAGGCGGAGATCGTTCTGGATGAGAAACCTGCTTTTGGTCCGGTCGGGTTGCTGAAGCATGGTCAATGGCAACGCATCACCCTGCTGCATGCACCCCACAGTCCTGGAGTGGTCGGTCAGACTGTGGCAGCACTGGCCAGCCAGCGTGGGCAGGAAGCCTTCGATGTGTACCTGGATCTGATCGTGGAGAATGGCAGGGCGGCGGTAGCCATTTATGACTACATTGATGAAAACAACATCCGCCTGCTGTTGCAGCATCCAGCGGTGATGATCTGTTCGGATTCTGCCGCCCTGGCGCTTAATGGATTTTTAAACGATCCACCACCTTATGCCCCCTGCAGTTACGGGGAATTCCCAGGTGTATTGGAGCGGTATGTACGTGATGAACCTGTTCTAAGCCTGCCGGAAGCTATCCGGAAGATGACCTCTTTCCCTGCCCAACGTCTGGGGCTGTTTGAGCGCGGTCGTCTGCTACCCGGGATGTGGGCAGATGTGGTAGTATTTGATCTGGAACGCCTGCATGACCGTGCCACCAACCTGTACCCTCACACCTACCCCTTTGAAAACTATCCCCACCAGTATCCGCAAGGTATTGACTATGTATTCGTGAACGGTGTCTTGGTGGTGGATGGAGAACGGCATAGTGGTGCACTGCCTGGCCAGGTGCTGCGGCATGTGGCTTGAAATTGGCTCTGGTTAAAATAAAAAAAAATATGCAATCCCAAGGTTACTATCCCGGAAAGAGATGCCGGAACCTGGAATTATTCGAAAGAGTATACTTGCTACTTCTCCTGCTGAGGATAAAAAATTATTTCAGACAAATCAACAATGAAGGTTAAAAGACCACCCCTATCTATTATCTTGATATGCCTGGTGCTGCTGGTTACAGCAGGGACTTTATTTGCTTTCCGGCAGAAAAGTGTTACCCTGGAAGTGGATGGCAAGCAGCAGACATTGACCTCGCGCAGTCTCACGGTTGGGAGCCTCTTGAAGGACCTGGGAGTGACGTATTCCGAGGCGGATGCCATTCAGCCTTCCATCGGCAGCCTGTTGATGAATGGCATGGAGATCGTTGTACAGCACACCTCCATCATTGTCATCCTGGATGGAGGCCAGGAGTTCCAGGTCAGTTCCGCCGACAGTTCACCGGAGACCTGGCTGAATGCGGCAGGCATTAACATTGGAAGCCTGGAGCGGGTCTTTGTGGACGGAGAAGAGCTTGACCCATCCCAAGCAGTGGCGTATGCTGCCGAGCACCGGGTGGAGATCCACCGCCCTTTGGAAATCACTCTGAATCAGGACGGCAGGACGCGTACATTTACCAGTACTGCGCTGACTGTGGGAGAAGCTTTAAACGAAGTGGATGTAAAGTTATTCCCTACTGACCGCCTGGACCCTCCAGCGGAGACACCTTTGACCACCTCCATAACAATAACCCTGCTTTCATCGCGTGAACTGACCATACAAATCGGGGATGAGATCTTCAAGGTACGCGCCTCGGCCGACACGGTTGGGGAAGCCCTGGCACAAGTAGGTCTAGCCCTGCAGGGTCTGGATACAAGCCAACCCGCCGCGGAGGAAACCCTGCCTGCGGATGGGATCATACAGGTGGTACGGGTCAATGAGATTATCGAGCTGGAATCTGAAAGCATACCGTTCGAAACCATTTTCGAAGCGCAAGCGGATATGAATATTGATACGCAGAAGATCATCCAATTTGGACAGAGCGGTCTGTCTGCCAGTCGGACGCGCATCCGCTATGAGGACGGAAAGGAAACAGCACGCATCATTGAAACCAAACAGGTGCTGGTAGAACCAGTGGCCCAGATCGAGGGATTCGGGACCAGGATCACTGTCCAGACAATGGACAGCCCGCATGGGACGGTGGAGTATTATCGTGCTCTCGATTTCTACGCCACCTCGTACCACCCCAAGATGACCTCGCCACCCTGGTATGGCGCAGTGGCTTGTGGGGGCAAATGGCAGCCTGGCTATGTGGCTGTGGACTTGAATTACATCCCATGCGGCACGCGCCTGTATGTGCCCGGTTACGGCTTTGCCGTGGCTATGGATACAGCCTACATATCCGGAGCCTGGATCGACCTGGGCTACCCGGATGACGCTTACGTCGGCTGGCACCGGCATGTGACTGTATATTTCCTGACACCGATACCGGCAACAGTGAGCTGGGTCATTCCACCAGGGTCGTTGTATTAAACAGTATAGGATCCTAATTGATTACAAGACCCTAAAGGTTTCCAAAAACCTTTAGGGTCTCTTTATATTATTGGAGTAAAATAAACACATGTTACTGGCAATTGACATAGGCAATACCAACCTTACCCTCGGGCTTTACCCGGGCAAGGAGATCGGCTCACACTGGCGCCTGGCAACCGACCACCAGCGCATGCCGGATGAGTATGGACTGCAGTTTTTGGGTTTGCTCGAAAACGCAAATATGACTCCAGCCGATCTGACAGGTATCTGCCTGGCTTCGGTGGTGCCTCCGCTGACGCGGCGCGTACAGGAGGCTTGCAGCCAGTACCTGCACCAGGAGCCTTTCGTAGTGGATGCCGGTATCAAGACAGGAATTCGCATTCGCTATGAAGACCCGCGTGCTGTAGGCGCTGACAGGGTGGCTGACGCGGTGGCGGTTTTCCACCAGTATGGCGGGCCAGCCTGCGTGATCGATTTTGGGACAGCCACGACTTTTAATGCCATCACAAAAAGCGGAGATTACCTGGGTGGCGCCATCACAGCCGGCATCAACCTGGCGGCTGAAGCACTATTCCAGCACACTGCCAAACTGCCCAGCATCGACATCCAACGTCCACCTTCTGTGATCGGGCGCAATTCGACACATGCCATGCAGTCTGGTTTGTTATTCGGGTATGTCTCGATGGTGGAAGGCATGGTGGCACGCTTCCGCAAGGAATTGGGGGATGATATGAAGGTGATCGCAACCGGAGGGTTGGCTGAGATCGTGGCAAAAGAAACAGACGTGATCGAGATCATCTCCCCCTGG
>JBDRQK010000319.1:0-4208 GCA_043826315.1 Chloroflexota bacterium | reverse complement strand
ACTTCCACCAGCGATTTTCGCCCACTCTCAAATTTCTTTCCCAGAACAGGAATCGATTCCAACAATCCCTGTGTGTAAGGGTGTCGCGGACTTCTGTAAAGATCTTTAACCAGGGCCTCTTCAATCACCCGACCCGCATACATGACCAGGACTCTTTCCGCTACTTCCGCTATCAGACCGAGGTCATGGGTAATCAGCAAAATAGCCGTGTTAAGCTTATTTTGCATCTGCTTCATCAGTTCCATGATCTGGGCCTGGATTGTCACATCCAAGGCTGTTGTCGGTTCATCCGCCAGCAACAGTGCCGGCTGGCAGGAGAGCGCCATTGCGATCATGACCCTCTGCCGCATGCCGCCACTGAGATTGTGAGGATAATTACTGACTCGGACTTCGGGAGATGGAATCCTAACCTGACCTAACATTTCAACGGCCCTCTGCCTGGCCTGTTGCCACGTCATGTCCTGGTGCAGAACCAGCGCTTCTGCTATTTGATCCCCCACTTTAATCCCCGGATTCAGGGAGGTCATTGGTTCCTGAAATATCATTGAGATCGCATTCCCGCGAATTTTCAGGATCTCTTTTTCGCTTAATTGCAGCAGGTCCACGTCCTGAAACAAAATTTTCCCCCTGACTGACGTTGTGCGGTTGGGCAGCAGTCTCAAGATAGATTTGGCGGTGACGCTTTTACCGCAGCCACTTTCACCAACCAGTCCAATGGTTTCACCTCGTCCGATGTCCATATTCACATCGGATACCGCTTGAACATCCCCGTCGTAGGTTTTGAATGTGACACACAGATCCCTGATGGATAGAATGGTATCGTTATTCATACCCCATCCTCGGATCCAGAGCATCCCGCAGGCCGTCACCCAAAAGATTAAACCCCAGCACGACCAGGAAGATAGCGATGCCCGGAAAAGTGGCAACGTGCGGTGCCGCAAAGAGATAGCTGCGTCCAGCCCCCAGCATGGTTCCCCATTCCGGCATGGGCGGTTGAATCCCCACACCCAAAAAACCGAGTCCGGCTGCAAACAGGATCGCCATGCCCAGAAACAAGGTACTGTTAACGATAATTGGCACCATGACGTTGGGCAGGATATGTCGGACAAGAATCACGGCATCTCGTGTTCCTGCTGCGCGTGCTGCTTCCACATACACCTGCTCCCTGATTGAAAGCACACAGCCGCGGGTAATACGGATGGTGTGGGGAATGCCGGCAATCCCAACCGATATCAGCGTATTTGTCAAACCAACACCCAGCACTGCCACCAGGGAAAGGGCCAGAATAAAGGGGGGGAAAGACAACATAATATCGGTAAAACGCTGGACCAGAAAGTCGGTTTTCCCCCCGAAATATCCGGATACCAGCCCGAGTGGAATTCCAAATATCAATCCCAGAGCCACAGAGCCCAGGGCAATGGTCAACGATACCCGGCCACCAAACAGAATTCGCCCCAGAATATCCCGACCCAGCTGATCGGTTCCTAAGAGATGGCTGTAAGAGGGACGCTCAAGTGAATGGATCAGGTTGGGAGCATTAGGATTGTTGGGGTAGAATACGGGAGCAAAAATGGCACTTAGAAGAAACAGGACAATAATCACACCACCCCAGACAGCAGCCTTGTTGCGCAAAAACTTGGCCAGACCAAGGCGCGACTGGCTGGCACCGACATGCACTTCCTGACCAATGGTCGCTTCATTCTGACTATCCATAGCGCACCTTTGGATCGAGGAAGACATATATCAGATCAACCAGAATGTTGGTCAAGACAAACAGCAGGGCAAAAATGAGAATAATGCCCTGGATCATTGGATAGTCCCTGCCCAGAATAGAGCTAACCAGTAGACGGCCCATGCCGGGCCAGGCAAAGACCGTCTCTGTCAGCACGGTCCCCCCCAATAACGCTCCGAATTGCAGACCGATCACCGTGATGATCGGGATAAAAGAGTTTTTCAGCGCATGCCGGATAATAATCGTTCTTTCCCGCACTCCCTTGGCACGGGCTGTGATGATGTAGTCCTGTGAAAGGGTCTCCATCATACTAGACCTCGTGTTTCGTGCGATGGAAGCAATCAGCATGGCAGCTAAAGTAATCGCTGGCAGAATAATAAATTCAATCCCCCCACTACCACCAACCGGCAGAAGTCGCAAGTTCACAGAAAAAATGACGATCAACATCAACCCAAGCCAGAAAGCAGGCATGGACATTCCGAACAGCGCCAGGATCGTGACAATATTGTCCATCCAGGTGTAAGGACGGACAGCTGCCACAATTCCGGCCGGTATTCCCAATAAGCAGGCGATTGCAGTTGCAACCAGCGCAAGCTTTATGGTGTTGACCAGCCGGGGCTTGATGTCATCAATCACTTCATTCTGGGTGCGGGTGGATTTGCCCAGATCCAGTCTGATAAGCCGAGACAGAAAGATCTTGTACTGGATGATCACCGGCTTATCAAGTCCCAGCTGATGACGGATGATCTCAACTTCTTTCTCCGTTGCCGTCTCACCGGCGATGACCTGTGCCGGATCTCCGGGCAACGCCCGGAGGATGAAAAACAGAAACAGTGTAATTCCGAAAAGCACCGGGATGGTTGAGATCAAACGTCCTGCAAAATACCTAAGCATTTTATTCTACCTTCAGTTCCTGTCAGGTTAGTGACCGGTTCTATTTATATGTCATATACTGCGGGAAACACATTTCGTGCGGCAAAACTCTGATTCCCTGATACTTGCTGGAATAGGCGACTGAAAAAGGCTCCACATGCAGCCAGATAGCAGGCGCATCATCCCACAGCATCTGGGTCGCTTTCTGATACAGGGCTTTGCGTTCTTCTTTGTTTATGATGCTACGGGCTTTGTAGGTTGTCATGTCAAACTCTTTGCTTGAGTAGAATGTCGCACCAAGTCCTTTTGGTGGCTGGACATAGGAGCTGAAATACATGAAAGTCATAAAATCAGCATCGTAATAGGGAGCACCCCAGCCAATCAGGTACAGTTCGAGCTCTGTTGTTTCAATCGGTTTTAATAGCATACCAACGTAAGTCGGCCAATCATATGTCCGCAGGCTTACTTTCAATCCAATGTTCTGGAGATATGCCTGAACGGTTTCCGCGATCTGCTTGTCATATGTGTAGCGACCATTGGGTGTGACCATTTTCAGTTCAGCATCCATTGGAAAGCCGGACTCTTTGAGCAGCGCTTTTGCTTTTTCAGGATTGTAATCATATTGATTCGGCAGTTTTGAGTACCCAAACAGAGACGGCGGGACAGGTGAGTCAAGAGGCGCACAAATACCGAACAGGATTCGGTCACAAATCGCTTTCTTATCAACCGCATAATTTAAAGCCTGGCGGAAAAGTTTGTTCTTGGTATACCCTTTCTGGGTGTTCATTCCCATAAAAATCATCCGGGTACTGAGCGGGCGCAAGACACTAAAATCTGGGTCGGCCTCAAGCGCTTTGATGTCAGGAGGAGACGGAGAATAAGCAATGTCCAGTTGACCGGCTCGCAGCATGGCGACGCGTGTGGCACTTTCTGGAATAATCATATAGATGATCTTATCCACTGTCGGGCGCTCTCCCCAGAAATTTTCGTTACGTTCTAAAACAATTCGCTCTCCCTTGACCCATTCTGTCAGTTTATAGGGACCCGCACCGACATGTTCCTTTCTCAGTTTATCGACATTAAAAGGGGTGGTTGCTTTGAACGACATGGCAGAGCTGATCGCCAGCACCTGTTCCATAGGCGCAAAGGGTGCTTTGAGGTTATATTGAACGGTATGACTATCAATCACGTCGACAGACTCAACCGGACCGAAGAGGAACCGGAGCGGGACACGAACCTTTGGATTCTCGATCAGATCCATGTAGTTCTTATGGCTCTGTGCGTTAAAATCGGAACCATCAGTGAACTTCACCCCCTTGCGCAAATGAACCGTGAATTTTTTTCCGTCCGGGGAGAAGGACCAGGCAGTGGCCAAATTGGGAACCATTTCCCCATCGTCGGTATACTTCGCCAGGGCACCATAGATCAGCTTGGCGATGTTATAAGGGATCGCTGTTGTAAGTTCGAGTGGCAGCAAGGTATCGGGATCAACGCCAATACCGATCTTGAGTAATTTGATATCTTTCCCCCATGCACTTCCCGGGATGGCGCCCAGGTAAAACGCCAAGGCCAAACTGAGCAACAGTGTCACATATCGATTTTT
>JBDRQK010000318.1:0-10526 GCA_043826315.1 Chloroflexota bacterium | reverse complement strand
AAATGATCTCCTACGCCTGGACCACAAACCAGACCTGACCGAAGCAGGTATTCTATCTACCTGTCAATGGCTGGCTTTTTCAAGCAGGAGACTGGGGGATCGGCCATTTAACTTCTTACGCCGAAAGATTGGCAATGTGGCTGTGAATCTGGCTTTGAGGCGATTTCTGGGAGAGCGATTGACCCCATTTCAAACCCTCGAATTGGAACCTTTTTCAGACCCGTGTCAGCATGCAATATCCCTGGCAGGCCATCGCCTGCATCTGAACAGCGACCTGCTAACCGACTATACACAGATCCGCACAATACAGCAGGATCCTGCCGAATTACTACAAGCCTCTGCCCTCACACCGCTAGATCAGTTCGTCCGCACAGGAAAAAACAGTCGGGATATATATCTATTTGCTTTTCTACTGGCTTACACAAGCACATCTCAAGTGGTCCAGCATAAAAGTGAAGCGATGGAAACTTTCCATTATTATCTGGCAGTGCTTCCCAAAAACTGGTCACAACCGGATTCCTGGGCTCCATTGAATCCTATAGCTCTTAAGAGTGAAGCGAACCACCCCATCCTGGTGGAGTTGGGTGGTCTGAACGCAACCAGAAGTTTCAAGTGTGCACAAGTGCAATTGCAACCTCGTACACGTACGATCCTGACAGATGAATTTTACAGCCTGGCTTATATCCACATTCTGGAGCATCCCAAAACCCGTCTCGGGCTTCATAGCCCGAGACGCTCCCAAGTGCACATCATCCAACCTTCAGAATGGGGAAATGTGATGGTTTGTGGATTGGAGATCTGGTTGACTGGCTGGATGAGCCTGGATGAATACCTCCGAAGATCGATCATCCTGCCAGCAGGTCAAAAAACCTTCCAATATTCACATACCTATTACAAAAATCTGTGTGTGCCTGTGTCTGAATTGCACCCGCTTGATCAACTTTTGGAGGAGACGCGCACAAGGCAGGCTGACCAAGATAAGCTGTAAATAATCCGGTCAAGTCATATCCAATCATTTTTATTGACTCAGTTTTTTTCCTGTGGTATTATCGCCTTACAACTTAATAGCCCCAAACGGCAACTCTTATCCAGAGAGGCGGAGGGACCGGCCCTGTGAAGCCTCGGCAACCTATTTATGATTGGTCGAATGCCAGTCGTACGGAAGGTGCCAATTCCGGCAGTAGCGGTAATCTGAACGGGTTACCCAAATTCTGGAAGATGGGAGGGCAGCCGAGCATGCAAGCACAATTGCCCTTTCTCGAACTCCGAAGGGGCAATTCATTTTCTTGGAGGTTTATTCTATGAGCTCAACCTTTATGACCTCTCCCAAATTACTGTTCACATCGGAATCAGTAACGGAGGGTCACCCGGATAAGATGTGTGATCAGATCAGCGACGCTGTCCTGGATGCGTGTCTTGAGCAGGACCCATATTCACGTGTGGCTTGTGAAACAGCTACCAAGACCGGCATTGTCATTCTGCTGGGTGAGATCACGACCAAAGCTTTTGTTAATTTTGACGAACTGGTTCGCAAGGTGGTAACCGAAATAGGTTACGACCGCGCCAAGAAAGGCTTCGATGGCAACACTTGTGGCGTTATGTCCGCCATTGCCAGTCAGAGCCCGGACATTGATATGGGGGTCAGCAGATCTCTGGAAGCCAAGGGAGGCGAAGAAGCGGAGATCGATTCGATTGGAGCCGGGGATCAGGGCATGATGTTCGGTTACGCCTGTAACGAAACTCCCACCCTGCTGCCCATGCCTATTTACCTGGCTCACAAACTTACACGGCGTCTGAGCGAGGTTCGCAAGGACGGCACGCTGGAATGGTTGCGTCCGGATGGAAAAAGTCAGGTCACTGTGGAATATGCTTTTGGTAAACCCAGGCGAATCGATACTGTCTTGGTCAGTACCCAACACTCACCTGATGTTACCCAGGCAGAAATTCGCGCTGCCATCATTAAGCACGTCATCATTCCTGTCCTGCCAGCAGAATTGCTGGATGACAAGCTTAAGATCTATGTCAACCCGACCGGGCGTTTTGTAATCGGTGGTCCAATGGGTGACGCCGGGGTGACGGGACGCAAGATCATCGTCGATACTTACGGAGGCATGGGACGACACGGTGGTGGCGCTTTCTCGGGGAAGGACCCCACGAAAGTGGATCGCTCCGCAGCTTACGCCGCTCGGTGGGCAGCCAAGAATGTTGTGGCAGCCGGTCTGGCTGACCGCTGTGAGATCCAGGTTGCCTACGCCATTGGTGTGGCTCATCCATTATCTGTTAATGTAGAGACATTCGGGACCGGTAGGATCCCGGATGAAAAAATTTCGGAATTGGTCAGCTCACATTTTGACCTGCGTCCCGGAGCGATCATCCGGGATCTGGACTTGCGCAAACCCATCTACCAGAAAACAGCTGCCTACGGTCATTTTGGGCGGGATGATATTGAATTCACGTGGGAACGCACGGATAAGGCTGCTGCTCTTAAGAAAGCTGCAGGTTTATAACCTGATAAATACAAATAAACTGTCAGCTTGTTCAAAGGCTGACAGTTTATTTTTTTAAGGAAAAGGGTTACGAAAATGTAAGATTATCTTGATTAGAATATTATTTATTTGTATTTTCGGATAATTCTATTTTTCCTTGCTTATGTGGAAACTTACCGACAATTCCAGAGTAGAAATCTCTAATTTTTATAAAATCAGCTTGGATATCACCCGTTGGTTTTATACTGGGACCAAGACCAACAATTTTATTCCTATAATCCATATACGCCATTACAATGGGTACCCTGGCTTTATAAGCAATGTAATAGAACCCGGTCCGCCAACGGGAGGTCTTACTGCGCGTACCTTCAGGTGAAATACCAATGATCAGGTCCTCGTGTTCATCGAATTTTGCAACAATTTGATCTACAAGGCTGGTTCTCTCACGACGGTTGACCGGGATGGCATTTATTGCACGCATGAAAACCCCCATTGGTCCCCGAAAGAGCGAATCCTTACCCATGATCCGTATGGGTAAACGTTCCACGGTCATTAGCGCCAGCGCCAGAATAAAATCCCAATTGGAGGTATGTGGTGCTCCGATTAAAACATATCGGGAAGTGTGTGGAGGAATGACATGCGTATGCCAACCCGATACCCTTAAGACCATACGGGCAATTGAATATAGAATTGTGGATTTTTGTTTTCCTAAAGCCAAAGACATGCTCATTTTCCTTAATTACCGCACTGGTTTTTTGGCCTCTTTGCTACCTCTTAATGAGATTTGACTGGCTCTGGGAACCTATCATGAGGTGGATATTAAACTTCTTCCTTGCCAAGCAGCTAAATTGACAGGACGGATTGAAAAAAGCGAAGCCTGTTAAATGATAAGAACCCCGCGCTGTGGGCGAGGTTCTGAAATCAACTAAAGTTTAATAACGGCTGTTCTTGCCGCCGCTGCCACTGCGGTTACGGTCATTGGATCGATTGAAAGATCGTCCACCACCGCCACCCGGCCGTTCTTCACGTGCTTTGGCCGTGTTAACCTTCAATGGGCGCCCGCCAACTTCTTTCCCATCAAACATTGTAATGGCTTTGGCTGCATCGGCCTGGCTTGCCATCGTAATGAAAGCGAACCCTTTTGATGTTCCGGTATCACGGTCCTTGATCACATCCACTGCAACCACGCCGCCAGCCTCTGAGAACATTGTAGTAAGCTGTTCGCTGTTTGTGTCATAGGTCATATTTCCAACATACAATTTTACTTCCAAGATATTCCTCAACTTTTCTAGTGCAAATTCGCTTAGATAAAAAAGACCGTCATCTATCGTTATAAAGATGACGGCAGTTTGTAAATGCAAATCTGATTATAAGACAATATAAGTATATCATGGAATAGAGGTTTGTGCGCAATAAAGACTTATTGAAGGTGAAATTATCGTGGATTTATAAAAAAAATAGTCTATTCACAGCTTGTCACTTTCCAGGCGGACAAAGGGAGAGTGATAAAAAGCCAAGAATTACACTTCTGGTATGCAGACCGGTTTAAGAATTTGTCACACGAGTTCCCTCTTTCCCAAAGGACATTTACAACCAGCCAAGCATTGTCTAGGACACTCTCCAAATTGTGGTATACTGTCTACCGCTCTGCATAAGAGGGATGATTCCTTTTGAGTGGAGCACATCCTGCCCGGGGCAGGCAAAATATGTCCCAATTCCACACGTCTTTGGACTTGCCGGAGCGTGCTGCGGATCGAAATGAACGCAGCCCCGGCCAGGTTGAAGGAGACGGAGGGTAAACGCAAAGGAGTAATTCCAATGGCAGTTGTATCCATGAAAGCCCTGCTTGAAAGCGGTGTTCATTTCGGTCACCGTACCAACAAGTGGGATCCCCGTATGAAGCCGTACATCTTTACTGAGCGTAACGGCATCCACATCATTGACCTCCAACAGACAGTTAAGGCACTCAATAACGCTTATAACGTCATCCGCAACAAGGTTGCTGAAGGTGGTGTGGTTTTGTTTGTTGGCACAAAACGCCAGGCTCAGGAAACCATTCGTGATGAAGCTATTCGCTGTGAGATGCCCTATGTCACCGAACGCTGGCTGGGTGGTTTATTGACTAACTGGAGCACCATGCACCAACGCATCATGGAGATGGAACGTCTGGAAAACCTGATCTCCAGCGGTGAAGTAAATCAATTGACCAAAAAAGAAGGCCTGTTGATCCAGCGGAATATTGATCGTTTGCAATTGAGACTTACTGGTGTACGGAACATGAAGCGTCCTCCAGACCTGATCTTTATTGTGGATGTCAGCCGCGAAGTAGCCGCAGTTCACGAGGCTAACTTGTTGAATATCCCCATTGTAGCCCTGGTGGACACGAACTGCAATCCCACTTCAGTTGATTATGTTATCCCATCCAATGATGATGCTATTCGCGCCATTAAACTGCTGGTAGGAAAAATGGCCGATGCCGTCCTGGAAGGGGTTGCCATGCATAAAGACGATCAGGATGAACGCGATGCACAGAGTGATGCCAATTTATCTACATCTGAAAAGAAGAGTTTACGCATCATGGACATGGACGAAGAGTTGAGCGATGATGCCCTGCTCGGAGAAGCGACTCTGGCAAAATTGGCGACAAAAGATGTTGTTGAAGATGAAGTGATAAGCGATGCTGCTGACTTTGAAGATACAACACCTGATGATGTTATTGAAGAAGCACCTGTTAAGGCTGAAGAGATAACACCTGTTGATGTTATTGAAGAAGCAATTCCCAATGTTGCTGACGAAGAAACTACATCCAGCGACGTTGAAGAAGAGACGCCAGTCGAATAAAGAATGGATTCTTGCGTTCCAGGATGGTGAAACAGGCGCATTGAAATTGAAAATGATTTGAGGTATTGGAATGGAAATAACCACTGAAATGATCAAAGAATTACGAAACGCCACAGGTGCTGGAATTCTGGATTGCCGCAAGGCTTTGACAGAAGCAGGTGGTGATTATCAGAAGGCTGTTGATTATCTGCGCGAGAAAGGTATGGCTACGGCAGCCAAGCGAGCTGATAGAGATGCATCGCAAGGAGTTGTCGAACTGTATTCACATGGAAATGGTCGTGTGGGTGTTATGGTTGAAGTTAACTGTGAGACTGATTTCGTTGGAAGATCAGAAGGTTTCAGGCAATTTGCGCACGAAATTGCCCTGCAAATTGCAGCTTCTGCTCCACAATACATCTCGGAGTCCGAGATCCCTGCAAGTGTTCTCGAACACGAGATGGAAATCTCCATCGCACGTGCCCGTGAAGAGGGTAAGCCCGAAAATATGCTGGAAAAAATATCTGCTGGCCGTCTGGAAAAATTCAAGGATGAGGTTTGCTTATTGAGACAATCCTATATTCGTGATGAAAGTCTCACCATTGAAAAAATGCTGCATCAGAACATCGGCAGCCTTGGTGAGAATATCGTTATTCGGCGATTTCAACGCTGGGAGTTAGGCGAACGAAAAGACGAATAGAAAAATCAAGACCAACCCTGAGGTTGGTCTTTTTCTTATCCATCATGGAGGTGGAATGAAAACTTTAAAATACAAACGTATATTACTCAAACTCAGTGGCGAATCATTATCAGGAGAAAATGGGCACGGGATAGATCCTTTGCAGGCCGAGTCGATTGCTCGGCGAATTCAAATTGTGCATGGAATGGGGGTGGAAATAGCAATTGTGATCGGAGCCGGCAATCTTTGGCGGGGAAAACAAGGCTTGGAGCGCGGTATGGACCGCGCAACAGCAGATTACATGGGGATGCTGGGTACTGTCATGAACGCCCTGGCTTTGATGGATGCTTTGGAGCGACAGGGAGTGATGACACGTGTTCAATCAGCAGTGGAGATGCGTTCAGTAGCTGAGCCTTATATCCGCAGACGGGCGATACGTCACCTGGAAAAGGGTCGTGTGGTTATCTTAAGCGCAGGTACCGGGAATCCCTATTTTTCCACGGATACTGCAGCAGCTTTACGCGCTATGGAGATAGGTGCGGAAGTTCTTATCAAAGCTACCAAAGTGGATGGTGTCTATGATTCCGACCCGGATCACAACCCGAATGCCCAAAAATTTGACCAGCTTACCTATATTGATGTTGTAAATCGTCGATTAGCTGTCATGGATACAACTGCAGTAACTCTTTGTATGGAGAATAATCTACCCATCCTGGTATTAAATCTATGGGATCCGAGCGCTCTGGAAAGTGCTTTGAATGGAGAAAAAGTGGGTACCTTGGTAACTGGCTGATTTTTATAATACAATTTCCAGCTTGGAAGCTTCTGATAGTAACCTGGTATTGTTTGAGAGATAAGACACACCATAATATCTGAAGTTTTTTGTGTGATTGTTATACATTTTATAGTGTTTATAATGATGTTTAAACTCAACAATGATTTTCATCATATCGGTAGAATTATTATCTGCCGGGTATTATGCTTCACTTCGCAGGTCAGGTAGCATTTTTTGATGTTTTGGGGTATCCTTAAGTAAATTAATTTAAAATAATACCAGCCAGGAGGTCACAATGATAAAAGACATCCTTAAAGAATCAGACGTCCGCATGCAAACTGCAATTGTGAGTCTGGTAGAAGATTTATCCGGGATTCGAACAGGCCGGGCAAACCCATCCTTGATTGAACGCTTGCCGGTGGATTATTTTGGAGCGCCAACTCCTCTAAATCAATTGGCTTCTATCAGCGTTCCAGAACCCCGCAGCCTGCTCATTCGTCCCTTTGACCCTACCACCGTCAGGACGATTGAAAAAGCCATCCTATCATCAGACTTGGGGTTAACCCCCAGCAATGATGGTAAATCCATTCGTCTGAATTTGCCTCCATTAACTGAAGATCGGCGTCGTGACCTGGTAAAACTTGTAAACGGTCGTTTGGAAGAAGCACGGATCGCTATCAGGAATATCCGCCGCGATCACCTTTCGGATATACGGGAATTCGAGAAAGAAAAATTGATCTCGAAAGATGATCTGGAGCGTGGTGAAGAAGAGCTTCAAAAAATTACAGACCGGTATATTGAAACCATTCGTAAAACCGGTCTGGAAAAGGAACAGGAGATCATGGAAGTCTAGGCATCCTATGATTGATACCAATTCCAATTCAGGGACAAAAATCCCAAATCACGTTGCAATCATCATGGATGGCAATGGCCGCTGGGCGCAATCTCGCGGCTTACCTCGCCTGGCGGGACACAGGGCAGGCACAGAGAACCTGCGCCGGATCATAACTGCCAGCGTGGAATTTGGTATAAAATATCTCACCATTTATGCTTTTTCCACGGAGAATTGGGGCCGGCCAAAGGATGAAGTTCGGGGACTGATGCATATCCTGGAAGATGTGATTGACAAAGAATTAGAAGAATTGCACCAGGAGGGGGTTCAATTGCGCCATATCGGCCAACTGGATCGTCTTGGACCTAAATTGCAGAAAAAAGTTCTCGACGCCATAGAGTTGACGAAGGATAACGATAGACTGATCCTTAATGTTGCCTTTAATTATGGAGGCAGGGACGAAATCGTGTGTGCCATCCAAAAAATGATCCGGGCGGGTGTCAAACAGGAAGATGTTAATATTACCCTTGTCGACGAATATCTGTTCACGAATGGTACGCCCGATCCGGACCTGATCATTCGCACATCGGGGGAATTGCGTGTCTCAAATTTTTTGATCTGGCAATCGGCTTATTCTGAATGGTATGTAACCCCCACTCTTTGGCCGGATTTTGACAAGGAAAATTATCGTCAGGCTCTGGATGCTTTTGCCCAGCGGGACAGACGCTTTGGAAGTCTATCTCTAAACCCCTAAGCAGGATCTTCAATGTTGAAAAAACGCGTAATCGCTTCTCTAGTTATGGCTGCCATCGGAATTCCCGCCATTATTTTCGGAGGAATATATTATCTTCTGCTGATAGGCTTCTTTCTGATTATGGCTTCTTGGGAATATGTCAAGATTTTTCAGGTTGCAAAATTCACTCCATCCATGACAGTAACAGTGGGCGGAGTTTTTTTATTATTGGTTTTCCGCAGCTACCTGCCTGAATTCTCCACTGCCTTGCTGGCTTTGCTGGTTTTGCTGGCCATGACTGTTCACTTGATCGCGTATGAACGTGGTCAGGATAGAGCTGCATCCGATTTTGCTCTCACGGTGTGTGGATTTGTTTATTTAGGTTGGTTGGGAGCTTATCTTCTGGATGTACGTTCCCTGCCGGGAGGCTTGTGGTGGCTTTTATTGACCCTCGGATCGGTCTGGATCGCTGATTCAGCAGCTTTTTTCATAGGTTCCCGCTTTGGGCGTCATAAGCTCAGCCCACGGCTTAGCCCCAAGAAAACATGGGAAGGCTATTGGTCTGGTGTAATACTGAGCACATTGTCAACTGCTGGTCTTGCAATCCTTTTTCATAATTTGACCGGTCTACAGATAACATGGTGGCAAGGTGGATTTTTAGGTCTGGTAATGTCCGTTTTCACCACCCTGGGTGACCTGGGGGAAAGCATGCTGAAACGGCAGGCGGGATTGAAAGATTCAAGCAACATCATTCCAGGGCATGGTGGTTTTCTGGACCGGATAGATTCCTGGTTGTGGGCTGCCACGATTGGATATTTTTTGATCAGCTGGATGTTTATTTAATCAATATTCGTACTTTTTCAAAAACAGGATGGGATTGAGAAGCAGTTGCTTTCAATTCCAAAAACCAACCCCTTTTAGGAAGGAAACTTTTTTTACCAGGAGACATAACATGGAAATGGAACCTACCCGCAACCTGGCTCTTGAATTGGTTCGTGTTACCGAAGCGGCTGCTTTAGCCTCCGGGCGATTTATGGGGCGGGGTAATAAAGAGGCAGCCGACGCAGCTGCTGTAAGCGCCATGCGCAAGGTCCTCAATAGTATCCAAATGAATGCCATCGTTGTCATTGGAGAAGGGGAGAAAGATAATGCCCCCATGCTCTTCAATGGAGAGCGGGTCGGAACCGGTTTTGGCCCTGAAATGGATATAGCGGTGGATCCGATAGATGGCACCCGTCCGTTGGCTTTTGGAAATCTAAATTCGATCTCAACAGTAGCCTTGGCGCCGCGGGGTACCATGTTTGACCCGGGTCCCTTTGTTTATATGAATAAAATTGCTGTGGGTCCGGAGGCTCGTGGAAAAATTGACATTGATGCGCCAGTGGAAGATAACTTAAAAGCCATTGCAAACGCTTGTGGTAAATCTGTGGAAGACCTGACTGTCATCATACTCGACCGTCCCCGCCACGATGGACTTATCGCAGAAGTCCGCCGCTGTGGTGCGCGTATCCGCCAGATCCCCGATGGCGATGTGGCTGGAGCGTTGATGACAGCCTGGCCGGATGCCGGAATAGATGTTCTTTTAGGCATTGGCGGTACACCAGAGGGTGTGCTGGCAGCCTGTGCGCTGAGAGCCATGGGTGGTGAGATCATGGGAAAATTATATGCCCGAAATGAGGACGAGTTAAAACGTGGTCAGCAGATGGGTTTTGATTTCGATAAGGTTTTGACCATGCATGACCTGGTTTCATCTGAGGATGTTTTTTTTGCGGCTACAGGTATAACCGATGGGGAATTGCTGGAAAGTGTTAAGTATTTGCGTAAGAGTGCCCGCACGGACAGTCTTGTCGTCCGAGGTTTGACAGGTACTGTGCGACAGATCATAGCCACTCACCGTTGGGATAAGCTCAATTCGATCAGCTCCATTCAATATTGATCTAATAACCATTACTATTACCTTTCTGAATATCAGCCTCGGTTGGGAGCATCTTCTCAGGCTGAATTCTTATCAGACCTAATCACTCCATTAAAATAGTTAATCGCTAAAAAAAAATTGATAAATTGCCTCGCAGGTGGCGTTAAGCGCGGCTTATTGACACTCACCCCCTTTGGGGTATAATACTGCGCGCAAGGCCGACTAGCTCAATGGTAGAGCAGTTGACTCTTAATCAATTGGTTCGCGGTTCGAGCCCGCGGTCGGTCAC
>JBDRQK010000317.1:0-13687 GCA_043826315.1 Chloroflexota bacterium | reverse complement strand
TGTGGATTTTCTGAAGGGTTGCCAGTAGGTATGCAATTGATAGGAAATCATTTGAGTGAAGAATTGCTTTTTCAGATCGGTTATGCCTATCAGGCAGAAACAGAATGGCACAAGATCCATCCATCTATTATTTGAAACCCTGGAATCTTGCAGAACATGAAATTCGAACCTGTTATTGGACTTGAAATACATGCTGAAATACAGACACAAACAAAAATGTTTTGTGGTTGTAATGCTGATCATACATCCATTTCTGATCCCAATATCTTAATTTGCCCGGTATGTACTGGCTTACCTGGGGCAATGCCCGTTCTTAACAAGAAAGCAGTTGATCTGAGTATCCTGGTTGGTTTGGCATTAAATTGCAATATTAACAAAACCAATATATTCGCTCGTAAAAACTACTTTTATCCAGATTTACCAAAAGGCTATCAAATTTCTCAATACGACATGCCAGTAGCATCAAATGGCTGGCTTGATATCCTCGAAGATAGTATGGGATCGAAGCAGCGGGTACGAATACGACGCGTTCACCTGGAAGAAGACACTGCCAAATTAACTCACCACGAGAATTATTCTCTTATCGATTTTAATCGCGCTGGAGTCCCTCTTCTGGAAATAGTCTCGGAACCTGATATGCATTCTGTGGAGGCCGTTTTATCCTATGCCAACAAGATAAGATCCTATCTGTGTTATCTTGGTGTAAACGCTGGAGATATGGAAAAAGGCATCTTGCGGTTTGAAGCAAATATCTCTGTGCGTCCCTATGGCTGCCAGGAATTATATACACGAACCGAAATTAAGAATCTCAATAGTTTTCGGTCCATGGCACAAGCGATCAACTATGAAATTGATCGCCATATTAATTGTTACAATAATGGTGAAACTGTCCCCCAGGAGACTCTGGGTTGGGATGAATTGAAAGGAAAAACATATTCCCAGCGAGGAAAAGAAGAAGCTCACGATTATCGATACTTTCCAGAACCTGACATTCCCCCTATCCACATAGATAGATCTTGGGTGG
This sequence comes from Chloroflexota bacterium, assembly GCA_043826315.1. Lineage (GTDB taxonomy): Bacteria > Chloroflexota > Anaerolineae > Anaerolineales > Villigracilaceae > UBA12087. The sequence continues at coordinate 12,663 of JBDRQK010000317.1, read as the reverse complement.
AGATGATATCTTCTGATATGCCAGAATTGCCTGATGCCAAAAACCAACGATTTATCAATCAATATGGTTTATCCATTCTGGAAGCCCGATCACTGACTACTGAAAGAGATATTGCAGATTTCTTTGAAAAAACTGCTTTGCTATCTTCCAGTCCGGTTAGAACGATTTACAACTGGCTCATAGGTGACTTTACCAGTCAGATCAATGAGAGAAAAATTAATTATCAGGCCATACCTGTAACACCGGAAAATTTTGCCCAATTATTGGATCTTTTTTCATCCAAAGTGATTAATGACTTTACTGCAAAAGAAATACTTATTGAGATGTTCAATTCAAATAAAAATGTGCTTGATATCGTTTCCGAAAAAGGTCTCCGTCAGATTTCTGATGCAGATATTCTTGCTGGTATTATTGAGAGGATCCTTTCAGAAAACCCCGAGCAAGTAAAACAGTATCAAGCTGGAAAAGAATCTCTCTACCAATGGTTCATGGGTCAGGTATCCCTGGAAACAAAAGGCAAATCAGATCCCCAGGTTGTGCAGAGAATATTAACAGAAAAATTAAAAGTGCAATAATAATCAGGAGTAATTATGCCATCTATTATCCGGGTCGACCAAATCTCAAATTATAAGGATCAAGAAGTAAGAATTCAAGGTTGGGTTTATAACCGCACCGATAAGGGAAAACTTGTTTTCCTTCTTGTCAGGGATGGGTCGGGGTTCGTTCAGTGTGTAGCTTTCAAAGGCGACCTCGACGAAAAAACTTTTAATCAAATCATGCGTATCCCACAAGAAACTTCTGTTGCAATCACAGGCAAAGTTCGCGCTGATACACGAGCACCTGGCATTCCTGGTGGATTTGAGATAGGCATAAAGGAAATTGATATTATTCAAGAAGCCAACGAAGATTACCCGATGTCATTAAAAGAACATGGGGTTGATTTCGCTTTGGATAACCGTCATTTATGGTTACGCATGCCAAGCCAATGGGCTATCTTGCGCATCCGGGCTACAGTCATCAGTGCTATGCGAGAGTGGTTGGACAATAATGGGTTTATCAACATGGACACACCCATCCTTACTCCTGCAGCTTGTGAAGGTACAACCACTCTATTTGAAACTCCCTATTTCGATGAAGGAATGGCATATTTAGCTCAATCGGGTCAACTCTATAATGAAGCAAACATCTTCGCTTTTGGAAAAGTCTATAGTTTTGGTCCTACATTTCGGGCTGAAAAATCTAAAACCCGTCGTCACTTGACTGAATTTTGGATGGTTGAACCCGAAATTGCATTTTGTGATCTCGATCAACTGATGGAGATTGAAGAGCAATTCATCACCCATATCATCAAGCGCGTGCTTCGAGATCGTCAAGCTGAACTCAAATCCCTTGGAAGAGATCTGACCAAACTTGAGCAGATTGAAGCCCCTTTCCCAAGAATATCTTACGACCAAGCAACTGAAATGATGGAACAGATACGATCTGAAGAAACAGATCTGGAAAAGAAAGACCTGTTGAAATTCGAATGGGGAATGGATTTTGGTGCTCCCCATGAAACCGAATTAACTGGTAAATTTAAGAAACCGGTATTTGTTTATGGGTACCCAACCAAAGTTAAAGCATTTTATATGGAACCCTGGCCAGGAAGACCTGAAATCTGTAAGAGTGTGGACCTTCTTGCTCCAGAAGGTTACGGTGAGATCATTGGAGGTTCTGAGCGTATGTCTGACTATGATCTCTTGCTTCAACGAATCCGAGAACACAATCTACCTGAAGAGTCCTTCAAATGGTATCTGGATCTTAGGAAATATGGATCCGTACCACATAGCGGTTTTGGGATTGGACTTGAAAGAACAGTTTCTTGGATATGTGGGATTGAACATATTCGTGAATCAATTGCCTTTCCCCGAACAATTAAACGCGTCTATCCATAACCCCAACCATTGGGTCCTAATCCATGATCAGAATATTTATAATATCTACCCAACAAATAGTGTTTATGGTATAAGATAAGAGCCCTGCTGTGTGCGTGATGCTGCGTTCACGGTTTTGAGCCAACATTTTTATTAGGGGTCTTTGTCTTACGTCTACGACGCGATAGGCCTGAGCCAAGGCGAAGTCTTCGAGGCGGGACCCACCTGCGAAAGCAGGTTCAAAACTTTGCAGCACACGGCATGGTGGGGTAATTTATTAACAATTGAATATCAGGAGATTCAGCGGCTGCATCTCGCTAATGCGAGATGACGAGGTGGAGGTTCCCCTGCTCGCGCAGGGCGCTAACCAGTTATTCATTCCTACAACGATTTGGAAAAACTGGAAAAATCGGATTGATCAGCGGATGCCTCTGGAGTTTTGATCACAAACTCCTTTCTCCCTTCCAATAAAAGTGCGGGTGTGGATTTGATATCACACTCAACCGAAAAGCACCTGGCGACAGGCGTAACAAGGCTGGCACAGTGATTCAGGTCGTTTTCTTTTGATACCTGTTTTCACATGGAAGGGCTGCTCTTATTATTTTTTTTGAAAGGCATGCCTGGCATGCCTTTTTTTTATTATAAAGGATTAATTTGAAAATTCGAATATGGATTCCATTAATTGCGATATATCTGATCTGGGGATCAACTTATCTTGCTATTCGTTTTGCGATTGAAACCATTCCTCCATTCCTGATGGCTTCCTCTCGTTTCCTGGTCCCTGGGTTCCTATTATTTTTCTGGAGGCGGGTTGCCGGGGATCCAAGACCTTCACTTCTCGAATGGAGATCAACCATCATCATTGGATTATTACTGCTGGTTGGTGGAAATGGCGGTGTTACATGGGCTGAACAATTTATTCCATCAGGAGTGGCGGCGTTGATTATTGGTTCGGTTCCACTATGGATAATCGTATTGAATCTTTTTAAACCTGAGGGCAGGCATCTCGATAAATTGGTATTCTTTGGAGTAATATTGGGTTTTTTCGGGATCGCATTGTTAATTGGTCCATCTCAACTGTTTGGAACCAGTTCCAAAATCAATCCAGTGGGTGTTATTGCTATTTTATTGGCAGCCATCTTCTGGTCAGCAGGTTCTTTATTTGGCAGGAATGCCCATTTGCCGACCTCGCCTTTGCTTAGTACAGGAATGGAATTTATAGCTGGAGGAATCGGGTTATTTATCTTGAGTGGTTTAACAGGGGAATTTACGAAATTTTCCTATTCCTTGATCTCAACTCGGTCGTTTCTTAGTCTTATCTATCTGATGGTATTTGGTTCTCTCATTGGCTTTGTCGCTTATACCTGGCTTCTCCGAAATGCTCCTATTACATTGGTGTCAACGTATGCCTATGTAAATCCTCTTATTGCCATCTTAATTGGTCATCATCTTGCTCAAGAGCCGTTAAACCTGAGAATTTTTATGGCTGCCGTGATCATTATCAGTTCTGTCTTCTTGATCAATAACAATATGATTAAAAACTCACCCTCCAAACAAAAAAAGGTTCAATTTTTTTCGATCGAATAACCCACCCAATCTATCAGTAATTAATTAAACAAGGAGAATCAAAATGGATGCAAAAAATTTAATCTCAAGAGTAAAGGAAGATAAAGTCAAATTTATCTCCCTCCAATTTACTGATGTGACTGGTGCAGTTAAAAGCGTTGATGCACCAATCAATCGCCTGGAATCTGCACTCGAAGATGGGGTCTGGTTTGATGGATCTTCAGTGGAAGGATTTGCACGCATCCAAGAAAGTGATATGCGTTTGGAAATCGATCCAACCACTTATGCCATCTTACCGTGGTCGTCACCAGAGGCTAAAAGAGCCCGTGTTTTCTGCAATATCTATACTCCTGATGACCAACCCTTTGAAGGAGATCCTCGTGGAACTCTAAAAGAGATGCTTAAGAAAATTACAGACCGCGGATGGACTTTCAATGTTGGTCCGGAACCTGAGTTTTTCCTTTTCAAACGAAATGGAAATGGGGAAAACATCCACCCTGTACCATATGATGTTGGTGGGTATTTTGATTTTTCTGCCGATGATGAAGCTGTTCGAGTTCGAACGGAACTTATCGATGCTTTGAATTCCATGGGATTGGATGTGGAAGTTGGTCACCATGAAGTCGCCTTGGGACAGCATGAGATCGATTTTCGTTTTGCAGATGCCCTTCATACTGCAGATAATGTATTAACATTCAAATATACCGTCAAAGCGATTGCTGCAAAATATGGATTGATAGCCTCCTTCATGCCCAAGCCCTTATTTGGATCAAATGGCTCTGGAATGCATTGTCATCAATCAATTTTTGATTCTAACGGGATCAACCTGTTTTTTGATCCAAAGGATGAATACCATCTTTCAAAGATGGCTTATTCTTTTATCGCAGGACAATTAACCCATGCCCGAGCCCTGGCCGCTATCGTTGCACCAACAGTAAATTCATATAAACGTCTGGTTCCAGGTTATGAAGCCCCTGTTTATATCGGTTGGGCACAACAAAATCGCTCAGCACTTATTCGGATTCCGCGATTTACCGAAGGACGCGATAAAGCCGTTCGGGCTGAATTACGGTTCCCAGATCCTTCATCGAATCCCTATCTAGCTTTTGCGGCAATATTAGGTGCAGGTTTGGATGGAATTGAAAATAATATGACTCCTCCTGCTCCACTAAATAATGTGAATGTATATCACCTTAGCGAGGAAGAGAGAATGAAGATGGGTATTACTTCGTTGCCCGGATCCTTAGGAGAAGCTCTCGTAGAATTGGAAAAGGATATGGTTATTCAGGAAGCTATCGGACCTGTCACTTATGAAGCCTTCAGGCGTGCAAAATTAGCTGAAAGAGATGAATATCGTACTGCTGTAACTGATTGGGAAGTAAAACGCTATCTTGAAATTTCCTGATCGAAGAATTACCGAATTGTGTTATAATCCATGATTGTTAATCCTCAAGGGATTACATTCAAACGGCAGATTCAAAAAATATTGATCAAGTGCCCCTAGAAGCACAATACTCAATATTTGAGAAGAAACCATAAAATTAATAATGTTTTGATCATTCCAGTAGGATCCCGGCCTGCTAGTATTGTCGGGATCTTTTCTTGCACGTAGCCAGTTTATCGAAAGATCACCTGGTTGTTGGTAGGTTATGGGATATGACCCGAAAAGGTCATGAAGCGCATGGAGTCATCAAAACATCCTAGGAGATATTGATGACTTCAGATTTTAACGATTTGAACCTGCATCCGCAGTTGGCGCAGGCTGTAATTGATTGCGGTTATATAACCCCAACACCTATTCAGAGCAGAGTAATTCCCGTTATGTTGACCGGGCAAGATATTCTTGGTCAGGCTAAAACCGGAACCGGAAAAACAGCCGCATTCGCCCTCCCTATCCTGAATAACCTTTTACAAGATCAAACTCATATTCAAGCCTTGGTTTTAGCTCCAACGCGCGAATTAGCAATGCAAGTTGCCAATGCTTTTAAAGAATACGGCAAGATTTCTGGCGCTCGAATTCTCGCGGTTTATGGTGGGCAACCATATGGTCCCCAGATCACCCGATTAAAAAAAGGTATTGATATTGTAGTTGGCACCCCGGGTCGATTATTGGATTTGATAGATCGAAAAGTCCTCGATCTTAGTCAAGTGAACACAGTAGTCCTGGATGAGGCAGATGAAATGCTTAGCATGGGATTCGTTGAAGATATCGAATCTATTTTAAAGCAAACACCTGAAAATCGCCAAACCGCCTTATTCTCTGCCACCCTGCCTTCCACTATACAAAAGTTGGCAAAAACATACATGAAGGATCCACAGTCAATCACAATAAAAGGGGATCACCTGACTGTTGACAGCATTGAACAACGTTATTATTTAATTAATGATCACGATAAGTTAGCTGCTCTTTCACTTCTTTTTGAAGTAGAACCTATAACACGAGCTTTAATTTTCGTTCGAACCCGTGCCGGCACTGGAGATCTTACCAATGCCTTGAACTCCCGAGGTTTTCCGGCTGAAACTTTAAATGGTGATTTAACCCAGGATGCACGCGAGAGGGTTGTGGCGCGCTTTCGAAACAACCAGATCAAAGTCCTGGTGGCAACCGACGTTGCTGCGCGTGGACTTGATATCGACGATATTTCGCATGTAATTAATTATGATTTACCGGATGAGATCGAACTTTACGTACATCGCATAGGCCGAACTGGTCGTGCAGGAAAAACGGGTATCTCGCTCACCCTGCTTTCTCCGAAAGAACTTTGGCGACTGCGTCGTATTGAGGGTTTTACAAAAACCAGCATTACTCGTTCATCCTTACCATCCGAGCAAGATGTTCATGATCACCGCCAAAAACAACTGGTAGATCAGGTTGTTGTGTGGTTGAAACGAGCACGTTTCACTAAAGAACGTGAAATCGTTTCAATGTTGGTGGAAGATGGCTACCAGGTGGAGGATATAGCTGCTGCTGCCCTGAAAATTGCACGGGCAGAAGAAAAACAACGTCCCATAACAGCCGTACTTGAAGCACAGGAGTCCCGAACAAGCAAGGGAGTTAGAAACAATACTAAAGTTAATTCAAGAAACTCTTATCCCACAAATAAGTCTAAAACTTCGCATGAAGAAGGTATGGTACGTCTAAGCGTAAGCAAAGGTCGGTCACATGGGGTTCGTCCAAATGACATTGTAAGTACGATCGCATATTTCGCTGATATACCCGGAAATAGTATTGGGAAAATTCTTATTGAAGACAAATTAACCTGGGTTGATGTCCCGGAGCAATATGTTGCCCAGGTTTTATCCAATACGGGTAATTACAAACTTCGCCAGGAGAAAGTATCCATTTCAAGAGCTTAATCTTATGTCTAATATAAAAATGGCGACCTATGGTCGTCATTTTTTTTAATATTAAGATCTACGTCAATTAATAATTTATTAGGTGGATGAATTATATAGATGAACAATGAGCATTAAAACCTAAACAAGAGTGGCTCCTTTCGGCAACTATACTGTTTTTTTTATTCGAAGCCTCTTTATTTTCCTAGGTTTTAGGGTGATTTTCTTCTCTGCGGTCTAACATTCTACAAAATGAACAGATTTCATCCGCGGATGTCGGTTGTCCGCAAATCAAGCACGGATGCAAATTCAGGGTGATAGCATCCGGTTTCGCAAATAGTCCATTTTCTTTTGCTTTTAAGAAATGCAAGTAAAAACGCAGCTTTTCACCCGGATTGTTATGCTCCAAAAGATTCATTTGCTGTTTGTAGTAAATGGAAGTGGACCCAGTGGAATATGGACATTCCTCATAAATATATTTAATTTCACTCAAAATCGCATAAGCAGCCATCTCTTTTTCGTAGAATCGGCACAAGGGTTTGGCCTTCTTTGAAAATCCTGGTTCTGCTGGCAAAACCGGAGCTTGCCGAATCATAAACTCTCCAGCCCAATGCAGAGTATTTCCAAATAAAACCGCAACTTCATCATCAAGGTTATGCCCGGTAACCAGTACATCGTAATAATTGCTCCTGGAGACCTGATTCATCACATGCCGTTTGGTTAATCCACATACCGAACAAGCCTTATTCTTGCCGCGTCGAGTGTGTTGTGTTAATCGAGGTATCGTTTCTCCATAATCCTCACGAACATCAACAACATGGAGCTTCAGATTTCTCTCCCTGGAGAAATTTTCACACATTTGACGGGAGATGTCTGAATATCCACCTTCTCCTCCAATACCCAGGCTGATATAAAGTCCGTCAACTTGATAACCCAATTTAATAAGAATATCCCATAAAGAAAGTGAATCCTTTCCGCCAGATACAGCCACCAAGATTTTTTGATAGCGGGTGAACATTTCATATTTCTTAATAAATCGTTCAGTCTGGGTTGTGATCCATTCCAAAAAATGAGGTTTGCAAAGAGCCAGTTTATGCTGGCGCATATTAATTACTGCTTTGGATCCACAAGTCCTACACTTCATTTAGCCACCTAAATTATCCACCTGAAATGACCTCAATCAAGTTGATCGTTTCCCCATCTCTCAGAATTTCATCTTCAGTTAGCATCTCGCCGTTTCTGATTGCGAGAACTGTTTCAGGTAAAATATCCAGTTCTGTTAAAGATGATAAAAGTGTCATTCCAGGTCGGATTTCAAAGACATTGTCTCGAATTTTCACTGTCACCATATTTTTTACCTCAAGGTTTTCAATCTAAATTGTGCAGAAATTCGATTCAAATTTAGCTTCAGAAAAATATTTTTCTTTTATCGAATGACCCTATAATAAATAATATTTACAGTCTCGCCAGGAATCCCATGGCACTCACAGAATATATCCCATTAGAATGATGAAGAAGTTTTTAAGACCATTTTATATATTCTCCAGTAATTGAACACTCAATATCAGTTACTCACTTTCGCTGATTTCTTTGATCTTTTGAAGTCGATTAGATAATTTTTTCTGTCGCAGATTTTCCAATCAGTACCACCCCATATTTTGGTCTGAAATAAGAGGAGATGCTCCAAGAACCAAGCTGAATCCATGCTTGTATATCCACGAAGATGTTGATCCTAATTAGTGAATTTATAAATTGCTAAAATCCTCTTAAACAGCCTTGCCATTCGCCCGAATGGTGGAAGGTACTGGAGTATTAATCACTTTAAAACCTTATCGAAGTTCCGCTATCGGATTTTTTGTCTTGGAATTTAGATATGGGAAAGTTCTCCTATCACCTTCTTGATCGATCTAAAAATTTTCAATAATTCTCTGAAAACAGTAAATAATCCGTTGTTGCTTTTGTGAGATCTGAATATTCACCCCTATATTCATCGGGTAGAAGGGCTGCCAATTGATACATTAACTCATCTACAATGACCTGGCGAGTTTTTTTATTTAACTTTCCTTCATCAGTCCTTATTACAAAAGGATTTCCAACCCGAACATGAAAAATAGTCCTTTGAAATTTTTGTACATTGGATTTGAAATTTTCGCCACCCCAATGAGCCAAAGGAATGAGCGGAGCTCCACTACGGATGGCCAGCATCACAATGCCTGGGTGTCCAGGCAATAGTTTACCTGTTTTATTGCGAGTTCCTTCTGGAGACATTCCCAGTATTTTCCCATCTCGCAGACTATCGAGAGCCTTACGCATGGCATCCATATCAGCTTCACCGCGTCGGATCGGAATTATTTCCCATAAATTAAACAACCACGCCATGAAAGCATTGTCCCATGTTTCAATTTTGGCTATCCCGGTTACGGGTCTTGGTTGAAGCAAAACGAAGATCAAAGGTATTTCTATGGATCCTGTATGATTTGAGTAAACAATAAGAGATCCTTTTTGAGGAATTCTTTCGAGGTCCCTGGAATCGATCCGACACGATATACCCAAACCGAGCTTGATAATTTGAATTACAAACCAACGAACAAAATTCATTCCCTGGATGTTCCCGAAACGATAAATTCAAGACGTTTTGGCAATAATTCGATCAACAAGTTATCACCACCATGACATAAAGTTTCTCCATCACAGTGCGCTGGTAAAGAACCTTTGAGCGCGATGATAGAAATTTTGCGCGCCCGACCGGTCTTGACTTCTGGCTGCGTTGCTTGTGTCCCTTTCATAAAATATGTGATCAATTGAAGTATCCTCAATTTAGAAGCCGAGGCAGCGATGCATAAATCCAACCATCCATCTCCTGGATCACCATTAGGAGCCATATAAAAGCCTCCTCCCATTCGTTGACCATTCATAATGGAGGTCATTAATGAAGTTTGTTCAATGCAGGTTTCATCATAAGTGATCTGAACCAGAGGTGCTTTAAAATAAAGGAAAATAGTTTTTAATGCGGCTATCAAATAAGCCAATAAACCGCGTGTCCAGCGAATCTTAACCGCTTCGAAACCTACTACAGCATCAAAACCCATTCCAACCCCATTACCGAAATAACGTCCATCTGGAAAATCACCACCTTTTACCAATCCAATATCCATCATTCTACGTTTATCTTCGCCCAAGACTGTAAAACAATCCTCAAATTTCCCTGGTATGTTCATACCGTAAGCCAGATCATTTCCTGTTCCAACAGTTATGATACCCATCGCAGTTTTGTTCTTACCTTTATTTTGTGCTCGCATCAATCCGTTTAAGACTTCATTGGCTGTACCATCTCCACTTGCAGATACGACGACATCAAAACCATCCAGTGCCGCTTGTTCGGCCAATTCAGCGGCATGCCAGGGTCGTTCAGTTTGAACCAGGTCATATTCCACACCGATCTCTTTAAGTTTTTCTTCAATTTCAGGAATCATCTTCTCGGCAAAACCTCGACCAGCAGTTGGATTAACTATTATTTTATACCTGGGCATTTTTTTCTCCTCAAAATTATTTTGGGATAACACATTGAATCCAATTTTACATGAGATTTAGGGTTTGCGGCATATTTATTGATAAAATAACAAGAGTTATGCTAATTATTCTTCCTGCACTTATCTTGATATCTACTTCTATAATACTGGTTTTCATGATTTTTTTTAAACCAGGTTTTCGTTTCCATTGGCTAATAGCAATGCTGGGAGCATTATTGTCATTATTTGCTGTCTTTCTATGGCAAACCAAAATCCCATTTTCTTTTTCTTTGACCACATGGACACCACAAACATTATTTCTTTATTCTCCTTCATGGCTGGCAGATGAGATCTCCTGGCAATTTGCAGTAAGTTTGGCAACTCTTGGATTGGCAACCATATCTACTGCGGTTATTCGCAAACAATCAACTCCGTGGAATTGGGTAAGCATCCTATTCTTTGTATCGATCGGATTATTGATTGTGTCTGCCGATAACCCATTAACATTAGTCATTGCATGGTTAGCTTTGGATATTACAGAACTGGTTACCTTGCTGAGAACAGTAAAAGAAGAAAAAAGTGAAGAATTAGTTGTAGCCTTTGCAATTCGTCTCAGTGGTGTATTTTTATTGCTATGGGCCAGCATTGTTAGCATTTCTTCAGGTTCACCAATGAATTTCAGGGAAATTCCAAATAGAGCAGGTACCTTATTATTATTTGCAGGCATACTTCGTTTGGGAGTATTTCCACTTCAACTTCCAATATACGATTTGGAGCAAAGGCGAGGGATTATTACAACAATACGCCTTGTTTCTTCAGCATCTGGACTTTCACTTATAGCACGTATTCCTGTGACTTCGTTCCCAACTCAATTACTACCGTACTTGATCATGACAAGCGGGATATTTGCCATCATTAGTGGATGGGGCTGGCTTCGATCTTCTGATGAACTTTCAGGGCGTCCCCTCTTAATTTCAGGCATCGGTTTCCTCGCAATTACAGCCACACTCATCGGAAATAATAGTGGGAGCGTAGCCTGGGGTATCTGTTTAATTCTGTCTGGTGGTTTACTTTTTATGAATTCTATACGAGGTAAGAGGACTTATTGGTTACTAATCTTGGGTTTGTGGGGATTATCAACTCTTCCTTTTTCTTTGAGTTCTAATGCATGGAACAATCCTTCAAACACCAATTACTTTTTATTGATACCCTATTTTCTTGGGTTTTCATTTATCTTTACTGGCTATATCCGACATGCATTTACGCGCCCAGGTGATATAGATATCGAACTTGAACCTCGTTGGGTCCAGGTAGTCTACCCGCTCGGTCTTGGTGTTTTGCCAATTATAGGTATCACAATTAGCTTCATGGAATGGTTCCAAGATCGATCATTTGGTCTCTGGTGGATTAGTTTCATTCCAATTATCTTGTCTACCATAATATATTTTTTAGTTACTCGAATAAATAAATCTTCAATTTTGATAAACTTGCGATATCAACCTTTCAAGGTAAATCTTTTTGCAATTGTTTTCTGGGGAGTTTACCGTTTTATTCGCCAGATTATTTCTCTTTTGACATCCATCCTTGAAGGAGATGGAGGTATGCTCTGGTCAATCGTAATCCTAGTACTTCTCATTTCCGTCATCTCTCAAGCTTTACAATTTTCACAATAAAATATGATTCTTGACTTTGTTTTCATAATGATAATTCTAAGCGCATCCATTGGTCAGATGCTTAGTCGTGATTGGAGATGGAGCCTTGGCTTTCTGGGAACCCAATATCTGGGTGTATTTGGTTTCGTTCAAACAATTTGGCCCATAAACCTGGCGATAGTAAAACTTATATCCGGATTGATCGTGTGTCTTGCATTTGCTACATCACAGAAAAACACTACAGCCTTCTCTTTTTCGGAAACTTCCTGGCCACAAGGTCGGTTGTTCCGTTTGTTAGCCACAGCGTTGATATTATTAACCACACTTTCGATTTCATCCCAAACATCTCTTTGGCTGGGAATAAGCAATCGAGTAGGAACCTGGGCCAGCCTTCTTCTGATGGGAATAGGATTATTACAGCTCGGGATTACAACTCAACCTATGCGAGTGATAATTGCATTGCTTACTTTAATTTCTGGTTTTGAAATTATCTATGCTTATGTTGAATCTTCAGCCTTAGTTGCAGCCATGCTTGTCCTGATCAACCTTGGATTATCTTTGGTTGGGATCTACATGCTCAATACTGATTATTTGGAGAATGTCGATTGAGTGCATCGATTATTTGGATTTTTATTCCATTTGTTCTTGGATTCATTTTATGGTTGTTGCCTTATAAACGATTGGTGA
>JBDRQK010000316.1:0-12079 GCA_043826315.1 Chloroflexota bacterium | reverse complement strand
CACATTGACAATATCCACCCTGTCCAGGGCATCGGCAAAGAGAAGCATTCTTTTCAGATCTGCAGCGGTGGAATCGTGGATTTCACCAGTTTCGAGATCAACGGCTTGCGTGCCCTGGCTGTCGGTTGTGTGATGAGAGCGCTTTCCATTCAAATGCAGGTTGCGTTCAGGGTTGCGTGCACCCAGCAGGACATCTCGAGGAGAAGCCTGGATGGCCCACTCAACGAGTTCAGGAGGAATCGATACCCAATTGCGGTTGTAATCAACTTTGCAGTTTCTCTCCTCCAAAAATTCCAATGCCCTGGGAGTTTTATAATCAATGCCCACATTCTGGAGAATATCCAGGCTGTGGTCATGGATGCGTTTTACTTCTTGTTCAGATAAAGCTGGTTGTAAAGAAAGCATATTTTAATGTTTTCCCTTCATCTCTTTATCTGCAGTTGCAACGATCCGGTCAAGTTCTTTCTGCACATCTGCTGAAGGTGGCTCAGGATGGTGGTTCTCCAATATCCAGGCTACTTTCTCGCGTGCAAATTCCACAGGGTTGCGATACTTGCTGGTTGAATCCAATTGGTGAAGCACACCTCTAACCATTCCAGTACGCATATACTTGCGGGTGTGTTTTTGGCTTAGAAAATGTCCGCCCGGACCAACATGATTGATGATCTCAATAGCCAATGTCTCAGGGCTTACTTCCATATTAAGCAGGTTATAGCGCGCCTTGTGATAAATATCATCATCCAAAATGATGGCTTCAGGGTATAACAAGGTGTAGGTATCCCTTAAACCCAGCCCGGTGACGATCTCCGCTCCAGCCAGTCCCGCCAGGAGCGGATCCGTAGCCACCTCGGCAGCAGATTGCCAACTATCCAACTCGGAGCTTTCAGTACCGAATGCACCACCCAGTGCAGGCATACCCCAGTGATGAGCCATCTCAACCGGAGCATAGCGTAATCGGGAATCAAGCGGGTATCCAACGTATGCAGCTGTACGCGGATCCGCCCAGGCATGCAGCATGGAATGGAATACAGGTGCACCGGGATATGCCAATTGGAGCAATACGGTTGCGCTGATGATCTCTGCGTCGCCAAGTGCCAATGCCCCGGCCATTGTTGCCGGAGCTGTCGTTCCCAGAGTGGGCATGGACATTACTGCAACAGGGATCCCTGCCTGCGCCAGAACCAAGGCACCTTCAATGGCATCTTTGTCCTGCATCAGTGGTGCGATGGTGCATACGATCAAAGAGATCGGAGGACGCTTGCGAACTTCCTCAATACTGCCATGCAAAACTGTTGCCATCTCCACACCATAGCGGCAAAGGTCCTCACCCATCAAGGTCACACTCTGATAATGCTTGTTATTGTTTCTCCAGACAATATCCATCTCGTGCAGAGGGGAGGTTAACCCGCAATCCTGTGCGCTGACCATCGTCCAGCAGAACGACATGGATGACAGGTAATCGTTGATACGGGCCATCATGCCAACATCATTCTTGTTCGATGCACGCTCCTCACCGGTTTGGAAATCAATAACTTTATGACCGCAACCATCATTGGTGAAGTATGAAATTCCTTCACCAAGTTGCAGGTCAAGATTTGGGTCACGTGCTCCCAATGTGAAGTAGCGCGGAACTGAAGACATGGCTTTCATTACCAATTCACGTGGAATTTTCACGATATTGGTTTCATGATCGATATTTGCACCGTGTTCTTCAAATATTTTCAGCGCTTTTTGGGATGGAAATTGAACGCCGGTATTCTCCAGAATGGTGATCGTTGCTTCTTGCAGATCATTCAGTTGCTTATTGTCCAAAAAGTTTAACTTGTAATTTGTCTTAATAGGTTCTATTATTCTAGGCTCAGAAGGCATTAGAATACTCCAGTTTTCTTGGTAAAGTTCATTTTTGAACTTGGTTGAGGACTTTATGCGGGTCGAGGGCGTCCCGTAAACCGTCACCGATATAATTTACAGATATGATTGAAATAAAGATCATAATGCCCGGGAATATTGCCAACCAGGGGTGCTGGGTTAAGTGTTCCTGGGCTGTGCTTAGCAGATTCCCCCAACTGGGTGTCGGTGGTCGTATACCAAATCCGAGAAAAGAAAGACCGGATTCTTCCATGATAGCCCAACCGATCTCCAATGTTGATTCAACAATGATCGGTCCCAGCCCGTTGGGAAGAATTTCTTGCATAATGATTCTTGTGTTCGATGCCCCCAGGGACCGTGCTGCCTGCACGTATTCCATTCCACGTAAGGTTAAGAAGATCGCCCGGACCAAGCGTGCTACAGTCATCCATGAGAGCAAACCAATCACCACGGCAATTGTAAGAACGTTATTCTTCTCAATAAAAGGAATATTAACTTCACGCAATATCGCACCCAGCAAGATCAGAACGAGCAATGATGGTAATGACAGGGTTGCATCAATGATGCGCATTAATAGATTGTCGATCCAGCCCCCATAATATCCGGCGATGGCACCAACCGGCACACCGATCACCAGGGTGATGACAACGACCATCAAACCCACAAAGAGCGAGATGCGTCCACCGTAAAGGACACGTGTCAGCATATCGCGACCCAGAGAATCTGTGCCAAAAGGATGTTCCCACGAAGGAGGTTGCAATTTACTGCTCAGGTCTGATATTTCTGGATCATATGGTGATAGGGGTACCAATAATGTGCTTAGTATTATGATCGTCAGCATGACCGCTCCGATCAAAGCGCTGGGGTGTTTTCGGAATCGATGCCAGATCATTGCTGTCATACTGTCATGACTGCCTGATTTGATGCCCTTCGAAATTTCTGTTTGATTTAATTCTGTCATATTCCCTACTCGTACCTGATGCGCGGATCCAAAGCTGCATAGGCAATATCGGCCATTAAATTACTGAAAATGATAATGACAGCGCCTATGATAAGGACAGCCAACAGAACCGGGTAATCCCGGAAAGTTGCTGCGTCATAATATAATCGGCCCATCCCCGGCCAGGAGAATAGTAGTTCTACATAGAGAGATCCGGCAAAAATATATGGAAAATCGAGGGCAAAAATCGTAACCAATGGAATGAGTGCATTCTTCAATGCATGTTTGTAGAGTACCTTGCGTTCATTCTGACCCTTGGCACGCGCTGTTCGTATGTAATCCTTGTGGATCTCATCCAGCATGCTGGAGCGCAGAAATCTTGAATACCACGCCACCCAGCCAACCATGCCCATGGTCACCGGGAGAAAAAGGTGTTTTATCCTGTCCATGAGGTTAAAACCCATTCCAATCGTTTCCATACCCCCCGCCGGGAATAATGCCTCCCCCGTAAACGGGTTTTTCAGCCAGGAATAGAAAATCAATATCAGGATCAAACCAAGCCAGAATTCTGGAATTGCCTGCCCCATGAAAGACAAAGTGGTTGCAGAAATGTCAAAAAAAGAGTATTGTTTGATTGCGGAAATAATACCTATTGGGATAGCCACAACGGCTACAACCAATATGGTGATCACCATCAGGTAGATCGTGTTTGGCAACCGATGTGCAATTTCATTCATAACCGGTTCCCTGGTTCGGATGGAGACCCCAAAGTCGCCACGCAGGATACCTTTTCGGGTACCATAACTGTCTGTTACACCGTCACCATCTGCATCCACTTTCATCCAGTCATTTCCCACCAACCAGATCACATATTGCACTGGAAGGGGTTTATCCAGACCGAACTCGCGAGTCAATCTTTCAATTCGCTCAACTTGACCACGTCCCTTTCGTCCAGCCCCAGCCATGGGTCCACCGGGAGCCAGGTTAACGAGCACAAAAAGCAGGATACTGATCATGAAAAGTAATGGGACGGATTGCAGTAATCTTCTGGTTATATAGGTCCCCATTGCACCTCCATTGGTTTTCCAAACATGGGTGGGGAAAATCTCCCCACCCATGTTTGATTAAAAAACTAATAGGTCGCTATTGTCCCAGAGTCCAATTTGCAACATTCCATGTAAATGGATCGTTTGCTGATGGAAGTGTGTTTTTCAGTCGGGATGAAACGCCATGTACTTCAAGGGTTGAGAAGAGCAATACCTGGGGTACTTCCTCATCCAGGATCGTAGCCATGTTACAGAACAACTCTTTCCGGTAATCCTCATCCAGGGTGAAAAGTTCATCGTAATATGCATCGAAATCTTCATTTACCCAACGACCGATATTCCAACCACCACTTTCAGGATCAGCCGCGCCTGAATAATAGTAGTACCACATGTCATTATCGGTAGGATCTAGTCCCGGATAACCATCGTCCCACATGTCCATGTCGAAGCGTCCCTGGATCTCGGGTCCGCTTACGGTATCCCACAATACTGCGCCTTCAACAGACAGCAAGGTTGGTGCCATGCCAATATCCTGGAGATTTTCGGCAATGTATTGTTGAGCCAGGTCAAGTTCTTCGCCATATTCCGAGTAAATCGCAAACTCAAATGTCATCAGGTCCCCTTCTGCTGCATTAAGACAACCATGGCATTCCCGTACACCGTCATTGTCAGTATCTGTCCAGCCGGCTTCTTCCAGCAAGGCTTTGGAAGCTTCTGGGTCAAAAGCAGGGCGTGGAATGTCGCAGACATTATAGGGGGGCCGGAACATCTCGGTCCAAACGGGGTGACCGTGACCCAGGAAGATCTCGTTGATGATCGTGTCAACATCAACAGCCATCCTGACAGCCTGGCGTACTCTAACATCCGAAAAGAAGGGATGAGGAGTTTCTATTGGGTCGGTGGTTCCGTGGGCAGCTTCATTCATAAAGAGGCGCATAACCCAACGATCAGTAGGAGATACTTCGACCACTACATTGTCTGATGCGGCATATTCATTCTGAATGGCGTCGCTCGGCCACATGTGATGGTCGGCATCGCCTGCCAACATCAAAGAGCGCGCAACAGATTGCTCGGGAACTATCCTGACAATGACCTGGTCAATTGCGGGTTTCCCTTCTTCGTAGTAATTCGGGTTCTTGATAAAAGTTAAGTGGTCATTCGAGATGAATTCTTTGAGAAGGTAAGGTCCACTGCTGACCGGGTCAAATTCGCAATCCCATTCATAGACGCCCTGGGACGCATCGCAATGATGTTCCGGATAGACAAAGAAATTTTCACCACCGAATTGAGTTTTATAACCCGGGTAGACAGTGTTGTAGTACACCTTGAAGGTGTAGTCATCGATTTTTTCGACACTGTCAGTGTAATCTACCCCATCTGTCCAGGCTCCAAGTTCGGGATCTGCAAATGCATTCCAGGTGAAGATGATGTCATCCACAGTAAGCTGTTCACCATCTGACCATTGGATATCATCCCGGATCTTCCAGGTAGCAGTCATGGTCCAGTTTTCTTCATCAAACTCCACCCCTCCATTCTCCAATGTGGGGATTTCAGTCGCGATTTCCGGGTAAATATTGCCATTGGGGTCGATCTCGGCGACCGAGAGCAAGATCAGTTCGCCGACCAGTTGTTCATAACCGGTGTCTGTAACGATCCCGTTGAATGCCACCGGGTCTTCCGGTATGAGCATTGTTATGGAGGATACTTCTTCTCCAGGAGTGGTATCAGGCTTAGGTGCACAGCTTGTTGCACTAAGAATTAGCGTCAGAGTGATCAGCCCAAATACCAGATATTTCAGAAATCTCTTATTGTTCATCATATACCTCCTTTGGTTAAATGTGAACTTGAAAAAGAACGGGTTGGGATTCTATTCAGGAGCATCTGCCAGGCGGAATGCCAGGTTAACAGCGGAGATGGCATCTTCTGCATATCCATCTGCGCCAATTTTCTTGGAATACGATTCTGTAACGGGTGCTCCTCCAATCATGACCTTCACCTTGTCACGCATACCTGCTTCTTCCAGGGCAAGGATAAGCTTTTCCTGTTGCAGCATGGTGGTTGTTAAAAGAGCGGATGCTCCGATGATGGTTGCATCAACTTCCTTTGCTGCGGCGATAAATGCTGAAGCTGGCTGATCTACGCCAATATCCTTGACTTTAAACCCGTTCGCAGTCAACATGGTTGCTACCAGAGTCTTGCCGATCTCGTGCAGGTCACCTTCAACAGTACCCAAAACAACATTGGCAACAACCTCGCGTTTTTGACCACCAACCAGGGCTGGCTCGAGGATAGCCAATGCATCCTTCATGGCATCCGCCCCGATGATCAATTCGGGTAAATAGTATTCACCGCTGGCAAATAACTCACCCACTCTCTGGATCCCTTTGGTTAGTCCCTGCGTGATGCATTCCAGGGGATCCAAGCCATTGTCAAGAGCCTGCTTCGCAATGGCAACCGCGTCTTCAGGTTCACCATCGATTACGGCTTGGGTAAGTTTTTCAAAAAAATCATCTTTCATATAAACCTCCTGGAGTTCCTGTAGGGTTGATGTAGAATTATTGCTATAATCTAAAATAAGATCATTTGATCGGATCAAAACCAAAATCCGGTCCTGCAAATCGCCTGATTATTCGCTCCATTTCAGATTCAACATTTGCAGGTAAAGGTGAGTGTTTGTGCGCTTCTAAAATACGTTTTGCCTTGTTCTGGCATTTATCTTCAAACGTTTCTTTTTTCTCAAACCATGATTCGTAAGCATCTTTATTAAGAAGTTCTGGTTGCCAATGCTGAGAATAATGTATTCTTGTATGTTTGTCCTTGAGAAAATTCCCGCGCGGAGTATTTGATTTGATCAGTTCAACTTCTTCGTCGAGATCGTGTAGCGAGATTCCTTGCATCATCCTGCGCAGGCCTCCAATAAACTCAGCATCCATGATCATTTGACTGTATGATATTTCAGAACCGGCGTCGGTCGCGCCAACACCGTAAATGATGCTGGCTCCTTTGAGTAACAATGGCACGGCGGTGATCGCCTTTTCAAAACCGGCTTGGACATCCAGTTCCTTTGCATCTGAAGACAACCCACCACACATTGACGGAATACCATAATATTGCCCCATTATGGCAGCGCCACTATTGATCATTCCTCGTTCGGGTGATCCCAGTGGCAGGATACCCGTTCTCATATCCAATACCGATGAGACACTGCCATAAAGAAGTTTCAAACCCGGGTAGAGGATCTGTAGAACGATCATCCAAGCTAGGATGTCGGTGTTAATCACAACCAGTTCTCCAAGAAGTGTGGCTGGGGCTGAAGCACCTCCCATAGCCATGCTTAATAACGTAATGGGAATACCAAATTCTGCCCATTTCAGCATACAAAGGATATTTTCTCTTGTGAAATAGCCGGGGCTGATAGGACAGTAAAGCGTAGCAAAATTGGGGTGGGATCGAAGCACATCCACCCCTCCCCTGGCAGCTGCCAGGATCTCAATAGCTGCTTCAACCCTCTCTGGAGCTAATGTGCGATGAACAATGGGTTTTTCAGTGCGGCGGGTCAACTCGGCGATCTCAACAAGATCTGAATACTCACCCAGATCAGTTGCGGTTACGGTGGGCCGTACCACATCTACTTCAGGAAGCGCATCTTGAATAGTTATCAAATTACATACATCTTTGTGTGTGGAACTTCGCCGTTTTCCGTTTTCAAGATCGAGTACATTGACGGGGGTTCCAGCACCCATGAAATAAGATCCATTATTAAATTCCAGCCTGGCTGAACCACTCCGATTGTATAAAACCACATCTTTTGGAAGAGTCTTCAAGGCTGTATTAAGCAGATCATGGCTAACCCGGACCATCCTGGTTTCAGTATTAACCAGAAAACCTGCCTTCGCTAAACGCGACAGCAGGCTTTCATCAGGGATACAGAAACCAACCTCAGTAAGTATCTCCATTGATTTCTGATGAACGAGGTCGGCTATTTCAATTGACTGCTGATTCCAAAACATTGACATTCCTTGACTTCTGCTTTGATCCTACCGATCAAGAATCAATTTGCTGATCGAGAATAACTCCTTTGGGTGGTAAAGCTGAATCTCCCCAGCGATAAGATAACTTATGTAATTTTAGAATAATAAAAGTCTGTGTCCGATCCACACCTGGAATTTTCTGTAAATTATTGTTAAGGAAAGATACAAAATGCTCCCTGTCTCTGCAATAAACTTCTGCAAAAAGATCAAACTCTCCCGCGGCCTGGAACAAATAAGAAACTTCCGGTAATTGAGCAACAGCTTCAGCCACCTCTTCAATGCGGTTTGGTTGAACAGTTATTCCGATCATTCCGGCTTCGTTCCAGCCCATTTCTTTTGGACCTACGATACCGACAACCTGAAGTTTTCCAGAATCGGTTAAGCGCTTGACCCGCCGGCGGACAGAGCCTTCGGTGATATTCAGATCATTGGCAATTTTTGTGAAAGGGGAGCGGCCGTCGTATTGCAGAAAGGAGACGATCGCACGATCAATTTTGTCTAACATAGATGTATTATATCGATATTCGTAATATTGTCAATAAATAATATGTATATTCGTAATAAATTAGGCGAATTATATGTATTTCGTCAATTTCACCCTATAACTTTGCCTATGGCGCTCGATAATCCTCGTAATTATTAAGAGATCATATTTAATTTTTCGAATTAAGCAATCTTTTTACGCATAATTGCAGGAAAGAATTTCCATGAAAACGTTTAAAAGTGCTTTGTTATTGGATGATAATTTTTTATCCTGGTCATAAATTGAATTCGAACACGTGTACACAGTAGACATTTATGAAACACTTCCTATTATTTGGGGGTATTGGGGGTGTTTGCCCCAAGTTCAGGCGACCAACCGCGGACTTCTCGAAGCATACCCGCCGGGTGCAAAATGCCTTTAATAAACTCGCGTTTGCAATATTTCCACTCCACACCTCTTGACATTATACAGTAATACTGTATAATACAGTAGTGTTGTAAAATAAAAAAGGAGGCAAAGGATGATGATGGAAGAGTACACCCTGGAAGACCTGGAAAAATTAAGCGGGATGTCGATACGTACCCTCAGGTTCTACATCCAGGAAGGGTTGCTGCCCGGACCGGATACGCGTGGCAAGTACGCCAGGTACTCAAAAGACCATCTCGATATCCTGCGCTTCATTGACCGTCTGAAAGAGATGCATATGCCTCTCAAGAAGATCCGTCACCTGCTCGAAACGATGAGCAATGAGGATATCGAACGGATCATCCGATCCCAGACGGAGCAAAACTTGACTTTTTCGAGCCCACAGCTTTTCAACAAAGTGGAAAACTGGGAGGACAAGAACAATAAAACAGAAAGATCGAGTGCCCTGGAGTACATCCGCAACTTGGAAAACCTGCAGGATGGGTTGAAGATAAATGATAACAACATCCGATTCATGGCTCCATCCGCACCTCCCCAAGTCCCTGCCCCGCATAATAATGTTTATAAGAGCCGATCGTTGAAAAGTGGGGAGACCTGGCAGCGCATCCACCTTGCAGAAGGGGTGGATCTGCAGATCAGGCAACCCATGGATAAAGAAAAAGAAAAAGCAGTGGAAGACCTGATCGATACTGCCCGTCAATTGTTCAGAAAGACCAGCAAGAAGGGAGAAAAATAAAAATGAATACAAAGAAGAAAGTAAATCCGTTTGGCGTGAAGGTGCTGGCAGACAAACCGGTCATCTCGATCGACAAGAGCTGCACACGCATCATCGAGATCATCATTACCCCGCCTGCCATCGAGGAGAAAAAGGTACGCCCTGCGCTCAACCTGAGCCTGGTGCTGGACCGCAGCGGCTCGATGCAGGGGGAAAAGCTTCATTTCGTCAAGCAGGCTGCCACCCATGTGCTGGATCTGCTGGGTCCGCAGGACCGGGCTTCGGTGACCATCTTTGACGACCAGGTCGAGACCATCTTCCCGGCCGCGAACATGAACGACGACAACAAACTGACCGCCCGGCAATCTCTGGCCAGGGTTCGCTCGGGCAGCAGCACCTTCCTGTCCGGTGGCTGGCTGCGCGGTTGCAAGCAGGCTGCAGAAGGTGATAATGGTCACACACTCAACCGCACCCTGCTGCTGACGGATGGGCTGGCCAACGTGGGAGAAAGGGACTCAAACCAGCTTGGACGGCATGCGCGTGAGATCTTCCGGGGTGGGGTATCCACATCCTGCTTTGGGGTGGGTCACGGCTACGATGAGCACCTGCTGGAGACGATGGCCAACAACGGCGGTGGCAACTTCCACTTCCTGGAGACCATGAACGCCATCCCGCTGGTCTTCGAGCGTGAGTTCGAAGAACTGACCCACACTTCCCTGCGGGACACGGTCATCATCATCCAATTGCACGAACACATCCATGCAGAAGTCTCAGCCGGATACCAGGTGGACCGCAATAAGGATGAGCTGAAGATCCAGCTGGGCAACCTGTATGCCGGCAAACCAAAGTCGATCTTTGTCCAACTTAATTTCAAGAAAGGGATGGAAGCCGGTAAGATCAATATTCCGGTCACCATCCAGGGCAGGGATGAAACAGATACCCCCCTGAGCGCAGAAAGCAAATTGGAAGTCAACCCGGTGCCGTCCAACGAAGAGAAGTCCACAGCGGAAGACAAGCCGTTGATGGAACGCTTTGCAACTGTCGATATGGCTGACAAGGCAAATGAAGCTCTCAAGCGCGAAAAAGCGGGTGACCGCCAGGGAGCCCACCGTATCATGCGAGAAAGTATGACAATTCATTCCCCCAACATGCCCTCTGCCATGCAGGAAAAATACAAACACCTTTCTACAGAGATGCTGGCCGGCATGGATGAAGGCACCCGCAAGCGTCGTCACTTCCAGGAGTACCAGGGCAAACGCGGCAGAGAGGAACGCATGGATTACACCCTGCGCCTGGTCAATGGTCACCCGGTCTTCCAATTGGATGGGCAGGAGACCTTGCTGGACAGCGGCTCCCCATTCAGCCTCGGCAGGAAAAGCGACTTGTATTTCATGAATGCGGTGCATCCTCTCAGCCAGGAATTCATGGGAGTTGACCTGGAGACCATCGGGCACCTGGTGGGTACCCGGCTGGACTTGATGGTAGGGGCGGATATCCTGCTCAAGTACCGGGTGCTGCTGAACCTGCCCAATGGATTGATCCAGTTCAGCCAGCCGGATGGTCCGGGGTTTGGCAACCGGGTCCCGTTGCGAATGATGGCAGGTGTACCGATTGCAACCTGCCTGGTTAGTGGAAAAGAGATCCAGGCTGCCTTTGATACCGGTTCTAAGCTGTGCTATATCAACAGTAAATTGATTAAGGATTTGGCTTCCATTGGAAAAGAAAAAGACTTCTACCCCGGGATGGGAGAATTTGAGACTAAAGTCTACGAAGTACCCTTCGAGATCGGGGGAATGGAGTTGAGCCTGCGCTGCGGGGTTTTACCCGCCACGCTCGAAGCTGCACTGGGATTGACGGGTGCGCAGGGCATCCTGGGGGTGGACCTTTTGCAAAAATTTGAGATCTGGCTGAATCTGCCCGAAGGGGAAATGTACATGCACAATGCATCATGATCCTTACCGGATGGGGAAAGGGGGGAACCTTGGCAGCCTGCAAGGGGAAACAAGTGGGGAGAGGCAGGCTGACCGGTGAAATGGAATGATTCAAAAAAATTAGATAAGAGGATAAACATGCCGACTGAAGATAACAAAATAACTCCGCTCTTGTATGATGCACTTGAATTGGCCTTCAAATTGCACGGTCATGATGCACGCAAGAAGAGCAATGTCCCTGTCATGGCTCATTTGCTGTCGGTGTGTGCCTTGGTGCAACTTGATGGGGGCAGTGAAGAAGAAGCCATCGCTGCCCTGCTGCATGATGCGCGTGAAGATAAACCTGAATATATAAGCCGGGAACAGATCAGCCAGCAATTTGGGGAGAAGGTTCTGAATATCATTGAAATATCCAGCGATACACCTCCTGATTATGCCGGGGGACCGAAACTCCCCTGGAAAGAACGCAAAGAGGCTTATATCGCTCATATCCGCATAACAGATCAAGCCCTGCTGCGGGTCACCGTTGCCGATAAGATCGACAACGTCCGCGCGATCCTGGCTGACCTGCAAAGGGTGGGGGATGAAGTATGGAAGAAGTTCAACGCTGGAAAAGAAGATCAGTTATGGTATTACA